>NZ_CAKJTO010000030.1:42600-48007 GCF_917627405.1 Protofrankia sp. Cj5 | reverse complement strand
GACATCGACATCCGCGGCCCAACCCGGCGGCTCCTCCATCGTCACGCTCCCCCTCTCACGGTTGACCAGCAACGTACTGTGAAGAAATAGTCCACGATAGCCACTCTGGTCACATCACCAGCCACGGCCGTCACGGCCGTCAGCGTCCCGGACCCGAGCTCCTGGCGTGCTGGCGTTTGCTGGCAGCCCTGATCCAGGCAGCGGTTCTGGTCCTCGCGAGGGGTTTGACCTTCTCACTCCAAAATATGATCATGATATTCGGGTGGGCAGGCCAACGCATCGACCGGGCGGAAGACCCGGCGGTCGAAACAGCGTCGCCGCAGCTCAGCAAAGCAGCGTCCAGCCTGGTGAACCCGGATGCCAGTCGATCTCGGTACGGCACCCGGCGGGGTCCTCGGCAGGTGCCGGGTGTCGACGGAGAAGGCCGCCGTGCTGGTCGGCGGGCCAGATACCGGCTGGCCATGTCACAGCCAGTAACGGATTCGCCGCGTCCCTGAGCGCCACCGGCAGCCACGACAGGATCGTGCCGTTGAGCCCAGTCATGATCAAATCATGAAGCGCGTCGACGTCACAGCCATCCGGCCCACTGGAGCTCGCGGCAGCCTCAGCGCAATCATGGCGCACCAACAACACCTATGATCGATGTTAATAATCATGAAGTCATAGCTGCCGGACAGTCGTGCTCCCATCAAGCACCTGGTCCGGCCCAGCGGGTTCCGTCGCCTCGCGATGCACGCACCCCAACCCCGCTTCTTGATCCACTTCCCTGTTACTGGGCGCTCCAGGCAGGTGAGATGACGTACTGTTCGCACTCGCTGACGCCCTGTCGGGCGCTCCTGGTCCGGTCATCA
Source organism: Protofrankia sp. Cj5 (assembly GCF_917627405.1). Lineage (NCBI taxonomy): Bacteria > Bacillati > Actinomycetota > Actinomycetes > Frankiales > Frankiaceae > Protofrankia > Protofrankia sp. Cj5. The sequence goes on along the minus strand of NZ_CAKJTO010000030.1, from coordinate 47,156 downwards.
CGCTGGTCGAGTTATCACAGCGCCCCGAACAGCACCCCCGAACAGCACCACGGGCATTGCCGGGCGGATTGGCCCCGGCCGCTCACCGGCCTGTCCAGCGGACGGCGCGACCGCATCCGCCCGTACCAGTCACTGTGTGCAGCCGCTGCACCCCGGCGGGCCCATCCCAACTGGCCACCCAACCCGCCCCGGCACGGCATTCATCCGCATCGCAACCGTTGGGCCTGGTTTCAGCGGGCGGAATACCCGAACAGACACCACCACACAAGCAGGGAGGAACAAGCAAGCTGAACAACAAGCTGGGAAAACTGATCAACTAATGAGCGACGAGCCTTTCATGACCACCTCGGCGACAGCATAGTCCTGCTCCAGGTTGCCACCGGAGACACCAACGGCGCCGATGACCATACCGGCCCCATCAAGGATCGGTAGCCCGCCGCCAAAAGTGATCAAGTCGGCCGTGCCGCGCTCGATGCCGTGGACAGTGCCATCCGGCTGGCAGCTCTCGCCGACAGCGTCGGGGGCTGTTCGAAAGTAAGCCGCTGTCCTGGCTTTCTTCAGTGCGATGTTGATCGGGTCAAGCCACGCATCGTCCATGCGCACGAACTGAACGAGGTGACCACCAGCGTCCACGATCGCGATGTTCATACCCGCACCGAGCTCACGCGACTTGGCGATTCCCGCCTCGACACGGGCCGCGGCCTCGGCCTGCGTGATCGACCTCATGGACGATCCTCCCTGCTTCCTCGACGCACAGTAAATAGATCTTCACTATGACTCGAACTCCGGGGGCCCTCCAGGGTGAGTTATTCCCGGGCCGCGACTTCCTAGGACTCCGAGCACCAGGAACCTCAGACCGTGTCGCATAATCGCGCTTATGACGGTGCAAGCACGGGGGCATTTGACACTCAGCCAGTTCCTGAAGGCCAAGCGTGCGGCGATCTCGCCGAAGGACGTGGGCCTGGCCAGCGCCATGCGCTTTCGACGAGTACCCGGGCTACGCCGGGAGGAGGTCGCCCAGCTCGCCGGAGTGAGCGTCGACTACTACACACGCCTGGAACAGGGGCGTATGATCCATGCGTCCGACAGCGTACTGTCCAACATCGCCCGTGCGTTGATGTTGAGCCCGACGGAACGGGAATATCTGTACTCGATTGCGAGAACGCCGTCGGCCCACAAGCCCGCGTCACGCGAGAAAGCGGTTTCTCCTGAGACGCAGCTCCTGCTGGACAGCATAAATCATATTCCCGCGTTCATTCTTGGCCGGCGTACGGACGTGCTCGCCTGGAACGCCCTCGGAACAGCTTTGTTCACTGACTTCTCCACAATCAAGCCCGAACACCGCAATCTGGCACGCATGATGTTCCTGGAACCGCGCATGCGACAGCTCTACACAAACTGGGAGGATATGGCGAGCGGCTTTGTCGCGCGTCTCCGCATGGATGTCACACTCTATCCGGACGATCCTCGGCTCGACGCCCTAGTGGAGGAACTGACCAGGCTCGACGCGGATTTTCGGCGCTGGTGGAACCAACACGACGTGCGGACCACGACGTCTGGCCACAAACGGATGAATCATCCGATCGTCGGAGAACTGATCGTGGACTGGCAGGTCCTGCAGGTTCTTTCCGCGCCCGAGCAGATAATCGTCACCTACACCGCCCCGCCGGGTTCCATCACCTGGAAAAGGTTCGAGACGCTGGCCAAGTGGTGGGCGACACAGACGGCGGCCGACCATCAGGACGAAAGTGCGCAAGCAGCGAAAATTGTTTCATAATGCGATCTGAATTTTGTCCCCAGCGTCCACGAGATGCGGCCGTAAAATCCTTGTGCATGCGGTCTGCCGATAAACCGGACGTGCTGAGCCCGCGGACTGCCACCACCATCCTCAGCACGCTCCAGACCCAGCGTACGCACTCACCATGAACCCAATAAGAACGACCGGCAATAGGGGTGTGGACCAAGGAATGAAACTGGGGTGTATGCATCACGATGGACACGGAGAGTCATCAGCGGTGGTGCGTGGCGACCGACGAGCCGGGGTACCCGCGCATCGCGCGGCGATGGCTGGCGATAGATGGGGAGAGCGATAACGCGAGGTGCGTGCCCCAGCCCCAGCCCCAGCCCCGCGACGCCGCGTCCCCTGCCCTGTTGCCGGGCGCTCTTGACCAGATCCGCGCCGTGGGCCTGGGGACAAGGTGGTCAGGCGCCGTCATCGACGATGTCGGGCTCCAGGCCCGTGATGAGCCAGTCCGCGTACGAAAGGCCTGTGACCTGCTCCAGGAGCGCGATGTCCGCGATGAAGTACGGCAGCACCGCCGCCCGCTGTTCGGGGGTGAGCGGCGGCCGGCCGCCCTTCTTCCGCTGCAGAGCGGCCAGGAACGGGATATGGGCCGCCCGGCGTACCGGGGCCGGGAAGTGGTGGCCGATCTGGCCGCCCGTCCGCAGGATCGCGCGCAGGGCAGCGTTGACCGTCGTGTCAGCGACGAACGGCGTGACGTTCTCGGACGGTACCGCGCCAAGAGCCCCCGTGGTCACGCCGAGGAAGTCGCACACCGTGTCGAGTGTCGCGGTCGGGGCATCGCGCAGCTCACGGTAACGCAGCACCAGGACCTGTTCCCGGGAGAAAAGGCCGAACAGGTGCGCCAGCTGGGCGCCGTACCGCCCAAGCGAGACATAGTGCCAGAACTGCGCCCAGCCGGCCTCCCGGCGCTGAGCCTCCAGGGCGCAGGCCGTCACGAAGTCGCGTTCGGGCTCAAGGCCCGCGGCCCACAGATGGGTCCAGTTCGAATGTGCGCGATCGACCGGGTTGCGCAGCAGGACGATCAGCTTCGCCTTCGGCAGCAGACGTTTGATCCGGTTCTGCGCGTCGAGGTCGTACAGGTAGAACGGGGTCGACTCACCGCGCAGCACACCAGGCGGCGCCGGGTCGAACAGCGCCTCGTAGTCGGCCCGCCGCCAGACGTGCTCCTGATAGGTCTGTGCGTCGCCGGGCCCGCCACGAGCCGGCGGCGGGCCCTCGGAGAGGAAGAACTTGGGTTCCTTCACCGACGGCAGGAACAGCGCGGGATGGCGGCTGAGGGCGGCGTGCAGAGCCGTCGTCCCGGCCTTCGGCACTCCGATCACGAGAAAGTTGGGCAGGGCCACGGGCGAAACACTCCAGACACGACGACGGGGCAGCGCGACGACGGTGCAGCCGGGCGGATCCGCCCGTTCTCGCAGGATACGAGAACAGCACCTTTACCACCGGACATATGGCAAATAGCCCCACCTGGGGCGAGGTTGTTCACCGGGGCGCTAAAGTTTTCCAGGTGTCGATCACAGCGTCCTCCCTCAGCCCCACCCCGGCCATCCCGCTCCCCCGCCTCGAAGCCGCGGTGACGGTGGCGGTCCCGGAGGCCGACGGCCCGGGCAACTGGGCCGGTGCGCCGAGCGCGCTGCTGGTCGACGGCACCTACTATCTCGCCTACCGCCTGCGCCGTCCGGTCGGCGACGGCCGCGGCTACGCCGTGGTGATCGCCAGTTCCGCCGATGGGGAACGGTTCACCGAGATCGCGCGGATCGGCCGTAAGCCGTTCGGTGCCGAGTCCCTGGAACGGCCCGCGCTGGTCCGCACCCCCGACCGACGCTGGCGCCTCTACGTGAGCTGCGCGACGCCGGGCAGCCCGCACTGGTGGGTCGACCTGCTCGAGGCGGACTTTCCCGACAGGTTCGAGCCCAGCGCGCGGCGCACCGCGCTGCCGGGCGACGCGTCGATGGCCGTCAAGGACCCCGTTGTGCGCTGGCAGGCCGGGCGCTGGCACCTGTGGGCGTCCTGCCACCCGCTCGACGACCCGGCGGCCACGGACCGGATGGACAGCCGTCATGCCACCAGCGACGACGGCGTCACCTGGACGTGGCGCGGCGTCGCGCTCGCGCCACGTCCAGGACACTGGGACGCCCGCGGCGTCCGCATCACCGACGTGCTCACCATCGGGCCGGCCACGGTCGCCTTCTACGACGGACGCGCGAGCGCCGCGGAGAACTGGTACGAGCGCACCGGGCTTGCCACCGCCGTCGTCTCCCGGGACGGGGCCCCCACGCGGTTCGACGCTGTCGGCGCGGCCCCCCACGCCGTCTCACCGGACGGAGACGGGGCACTGCGCTACGTGAGCGTCGTGGAGCTACCGGATGGTGCCTACCGGGTCTACTACGAGGCCAGCCGTATCGACGGCGCCCACGAGCTGCGCACCGAGCTGCTCGCACCCGGCTCCGCCCCTCCCCGCGTCCCGCCGCCGGCACCCGCTGGCGACCGCTCGACGACGTGAACCGCCGCTTGCCGGGCACCCAGCGCCGTCCGCGGCCGGCAGACTTCGAGATCGACATGCACCGAGCGGGATGGGGCTTGCGCAGGTGACCACGGTCCCGCTCGGATGTGCCGTGGGGCTGGTGGTCGCGGCGCGCACCGCTCCATGCCTCGGTAGGCAATGCCCCGGTAAGCGCAGGCCCGCCCGCGTCACGCCGGGTTTTCCAGTGACGGGCTGAGCCGTGCTCCCAAGCGTCCGAGGTTAAGAGCG
>NZ_CAKJTO010000030.1:7599-42242 GCF_917627405.1 Protofrankia sp. Cj5 | reverse complement strand
GTTGTCGTCAGTCGCCACCCAACACCAGGGTGGCTCCCTCCTCCGCCTCGCGATGCACGCACCCCAGCCCCACTCCTCGATCCACACCCCTATTGCCGGGCGCTCTAAGCGGCTGCCGGTCAGGGACGGATGGTGAGGAGCTGGAGCTTCCCGGCTGGGTCGAACTCGAAGTGGAAGGCCAGCTCGACGGGACTGCCGGGGAAATCGCCGGCAATCTCGACCCGTGCGTCCTGGCCGTTGCGGCGCATACTCTTGATCGTGTAGGTCACGAGGGGGACCTCACCGCGCCAGGAACGGATTGCGTCGATCCCCTGATAGTTCCTGCCCTCGTCTTCGACCAGAGCGTCGGCGGCGAACTGATCGACGTAGGCGGCCTGGTCAGGGTGGGCGGCAAGCTCGAAGTAGCGGCGGATCGGCCCGGGTATGTCGATGGTGGGCATCGTTGCTCCTGCCTCGTCTGTCGTTCGCGCGGCCGGGTCAGGTGGTGGGGACGGTGCCGCCGTCGATGACGAACTCGGCACCGTTGATCGACGCGGCACGATCGCAGACGAGGAAGGCGACCAGTTCGGCGACCTCGACCGGCCGCGCGGGCCGGCCGATCGGGATGCCACCGAGCCCGTCGAGGATCTGCTGGCGGGCTGCGGCTTCGCTGATCCGCTGCCCCGCTGCGATGCGGGCGACGAGGGCTTGGGATGCCTCGGTGTCGATCCAGCCTGGAGCGACCGTGTTGACCCGTACCCCTCGTGGGCCCAGCTCGTTGGCCAGGCCCTTGCTGTAGGTGGTCAATGCCGCCTTGGCCGCGGCGTAGGCCAGAGTGGCGTCGAACAGGGGCATCCGTGCCTGGATCGAGGTCACATGGACCACGACACCCGCGCCCTGGGCGGTCATGGCGGGTAGCAGGCCGCGATCCAGGCGCACCGCGGCGAGCAGGTTCAGGTTCAGCTCGAACGCCCAGTCGATCTCACTCACCGCGGTATACCCGCCGGACGGGGCCTGGGAGCCGCCGAGGGTATGCACCAGGATGTCCAGCCGGCCCCACAGGTCCCGGACCCGTTCGATCACAGCCACGGCGCCGCCGGGTGTGCTCAGATCGGCCGCGACGAACAGCCCCGGGTGGTCGTAGCCCTCGGGCATCGACCGGGCGGTCGCCATGACGGTAGCCCCTGCCTCTCGCAGCCTGGTCGCGATGGCGGCTCCGGTGCCCTTGGTGCCGCCGGTGACCAGTGCCTTGCGGCCACCCAGACCGTCGTTGATCGTCACGTCGTCTCGCTCCTCTCAACACGGTCGCCGACCGAGGCTGGTGCCGGTGGCGACCGCGACCGGTAGACTTCTGTTTTAGAAGCCAGTGACTTCTAACTTAGCAGTAATGGAAGGGGTGTCGCGCGCGTGCCCGCACGGATCAGGCTGGAAGACCGGGAATGCCCGCTGTCACGGGCCGCGGGGATCGTCGGCGAGTGGTGGACGGTGCTGCTGCTGCACGACGCCTTTGACGGCTACACCCGCTTCGACCAGTTCCAGGCCAACCTCGGGATCTCCACGAGCATGCTGACCGCCCGGCTGAAAACCCTGGTCGCTGACGGGCTGCTGGAGCGGCGGCCCTACCAGACCAGCCCGGCCCGCTACGAATATGTCCTCACCGACCTGGGGCGTTCGCTGCGTCCGGTGCTCGTCGCGCTGGCCGCGTGGGGAAACTCTCGGCTCGACGCCGAGCAGCGCAGCATGGTCCTGGTTGACGCGCAGACGGGCGAGGAGGCCGACCCGATCATGGTCGACCGCACGACCGGCCGCCGGGTTGACGGCGAGGACTTCGTGTTTACCGCCGGTCCTGCCGCCTCCGAGGCGTTCCGCGACCGCTACCGGGACACGACGCCGGTCCGGAGCCGGTCAGCGACCGTCCACAAGCCGCCGGAGCGGCCCTGCTGAATGTTCCCAGCTGTGGTGATAATCCCCGGCCAGAGCGCGCTGAACCGGGCGGTCTTCAGGCGCGGGCTGGATCAGGTCCGGGAAATGCGCAGCTTTGGTGATCATAAGGTGGACCTGCCGACAGACCGAGGACCCTGGAGAAGGACACGCCGGGCAGAGCCGGTGACTGCTGCCGCGGCGCCGACGGATCTCGGAGCCGGGCCTTCACGATGAGGCTCCGGGGCATGGGCGGGGACGCGGTTCGAGACTGTGATGCCGGTACGGCCGTTCCGGTTCGGCAAGGGCCGGCGCGGCATCACCGGGTTGTGGTACTGCGCGTGCGGTCATTCAGCTACGCGGGCCATGATGCTGGACTGTCCGTGTTCGTCGCGCGGGCCAGGGAACCGGGATTCGCCCGAGGCGTAGGCGAGGCAGCGGTCGGTCAGGTCGGCTGCCATGCCGGTGTGTTCGGCGAGGAAGCGGATCCACTCGGGCAGTACCGCGATCAGCTGGGTGGCGAAGTCGTCCTGGTAGAAGTCGCGCAGGTGCGATACCGCCGCGTCGACCTTGTGCGGCGAGCAGTACGGGTACAGGCTGGGGTGCCCGCGCGGGGACCAGGACTCGGCCATCTCCGCGGCGAGGTCACCGGCACCGGCGGGACCCTGGTCGGATTCGTCGCCGGCCGGCCTGTCCTGGTGGCCGATCCGCCGCAGCTGACGGGCGAACCGTTCGGCCGCGGTCTCCACGCTCAGCCGTGGGAGCGTGCGCCCGCGGGCCCGGCCGGCCGCTTGCCGGACGGTGCGGCCGAGCCGGCGGCTGCGCAAGAACTCGGCGTACTGAGCCTGGTCTTCTCCGCCAAACCGGATGCTTTCCACCTCACCGGGCACAAGCGCGTCGAGCGTCTCGGTGTCGTCCGCCGGGGCCAGGGCGGCCTCGGCTGCGGAGGGGCCGACAGCCTGCTGCCATTCGGCCAGCGCGGTCTCGGCGGAAGGGTAGAAGCCGCTGTGCACGGTGACGATCTCGTATCCGCAGGTGTCCACGTCCCACAGGTACCACCGCCGCGAGCCCTCCGCGCAGGTGAAGGGAGCAACCACGGCCCAGCGGGTGCCATAGCTGTTCCGCGCCCACTGGGCCGGGCCGGTCACGGCACGCCCGCGGGTGGCCCGCTGCGCCGCGGCGTCGTCCAGGTGCTCGGCGACCAGATCCCACGCGGAGGCACTCAGCGGCTCCGGCAGCACACCGGCGACGACGGCCAGCAGCCTTTGCGCCGCCGCGACGTCACTGCCGGAATCCTCCGGCTCGCGCAGCCGCTCGTCGAGCGCGGACAGCACGGCTCGGACGAAGTCGTCCGGGCTGACCATGTCCTCCAGCTCACCGCCCTCGTACTGGGTCATCGCCGCGCCGAAGCGGGCGCAGAAGCCATCTTCGAGCTCGTCGTCGGAGCAGCCAGGAGCGGCCGTGATCAACGCATCGACCATCGGTCCGGCGGAGTCCGCGGCCAGCGCGGTGCGGTGCTCGTCGAGCTGGCGACGGTACTCGAACAGCTCCCGCAACGGGTTGGCCTGCGCTGTTCTGCTGGGGGCCGCTACCTCGGGCCGGCCCGAAGAACGCCGGCCGGAGCGCGACTTCTTCTTCCGCTTACGAGACACAGGCACGGCGCCGGATTGTACCCGGACAGGCAGCAGAGGCCCACCGCAGTACCACGTGATCGAGTCGATACAGTTCGATCGACAGCGCGGAGCGTGGAGATACTCCAGCGGCTGGTGACCATCAGGTGACAGCGGGGATGTTCCCGCCCAGCCTCGCTCTGGGCTCGACGGAGACGGCTGGCTGGCTGGCTGGCTGGGAATGGGCCTACGCGGTCGACGACGGCCGGAATCGCACCTGGGCGCGATTCACCGGCGAGGTGCTCAAGAGGAGCAAGGAGGAGCTGACGGGGATCTCGAAACAACCGAGCGAGAAGTACCCGGTCCTGGATGATCTGAAGAGAATCGACACCTGGGGCAATGGGGGTCATCGTCTGAACTTGGCTGAACTTGGCGGCGAGAGCAGTGGGGAGACGGGGTGCAGGACAGGCGTTGGACAACGGTCACGGCGTCGCAGTTCCCGCATGAGCGGGAGGCGCTGGAACATGTTCAACGGCTGCTGCCGGACGCGGAGCCGTACCGGGCCTGGTCGAACTTCACCTTCGTCGCGTCGACCGGGCACCTGCGCGAGGTCGACCTGCTCGTTGTCGCCCGCGGCGGGGTGTACCTCATCGAGATCAAGAGCTGGGCGGGCCGGCTGACGGCCTCCGGGTCGAACTGGGTCCAGCACCGGCCGTCCGGCGGCGACCTGATCTTCGACAACCCGCTGATCCTCGCGAACCAGAAGTCCAAGGAGCTCAAGCACCTCCTGGAGACCGCGGCCCGCGCGCAGGGACTCGGCAAGCCGCGGATGCCGTTCTTCCAGCCGGCGGTCTTCCTCTCGAACAGGATGGTGAAGGTCGAGCTGCCGGACTTCCAGCTGCACGGGATCTTCGGTCCGGAGCCCGTCACCGGCGACGCCCCGGTGCGGGCGGGCACCGCGGGCGCGCTCCCGCCGATCTGGTCGGGCCTGCTGGACGCGCCGCTGCGCGACGAACGCCACCGGATCAGCCCGGAGACGTCCAGGCGGCTCGCGACGCTGCTTCCGGCCGCCGGGATCGCGCGCAGCGGGCGCCACCGGCGTGTCGGCGCGTGGGAGCTGGAGTTCCCGGCCTTCGAGTCCGGCCCGACGTGGCAGGACTACCACGCCCGGCACACCCAGATGGCCTCCGCGCGCCGCCGCGTGCGGATCTACCTGGTGGAGACGGGAGCGGGCGAGGCCGAGCGCCGCACCCGGGAGGCGGCAGCCAAGCGTGAGTTCCTCGTCCTCAACGGGATCGATCACCAGGGCATCGTCCAGGTCGACGGCCTGGAGCAACATGAGGCCGGCCCGGCCCTGATCTTCCGCCACCACCCCGACGAGATGCGCCTCGACCACTACCTCGCCCGGTACGGCGACCGGCTCGACGCCAGCACCCGGCTGCGCATGATCCGCGAGGTTGCCGAGACGCTCGACTACGCGCACGGCCGCCACCTCTACCACCGGGCGCTCGCGGCCCGCAGCGTCCTCGTCATGCCGTCCACCCGCCGCGGCGACGACCAGGCAGAGAGCGAGCGGCGCTGGCTCTCCCCCAGGCTGGTCATCAGCGACTGGCAGGCAGCGGCCCGCGACATCGACGCGTCGACGGGGCAGCTGACCGGCTCGATGACGAAGACCTCGGTCGCGCTCGCCATCGAGCCCGCGCACCGGTACCTGCCGCAGCTGGAACGGGCCGCAGAGAGCTACCTCGCCCCCGAGGTCGACGCCCCGTACCCGGACCCGGTCGGCATCGACGTCTTCGGCCTGGGCGCGCTCGCCTACCTGATCCTGACCGGTGAGGCCCCCGCGCTGACCCGCAACATGCTGAAGGCGCGGCTCGCCGAGGCCGGCGGGCTGCACCCGTCCGCGGTCGTCGACTCGCTGTCCGAGACGGCGAACGACCTGGTCGCGCTGGCCACCCGGGCGAAGCCGGAGGAGCGCTTCGCCACCGTCGGCGAGTTCCTCGACTGGCTGGAGCTCGTCGTCGGGGAGTTCACGGCGCCGCCCGTCGCGGCACCGGAGAGCGCGACCACCCCGACGGTCGACCTGCCCGAGGAGCCCGCACCGGAACTGGACCCGTTGGAGGCCGAGCGCGGTGACCTCGTCGGCGGGGAGTGGCGGATCAGGAGCCGGCTGGGTACCGGCTCGACGAGCCGCGCGTTCCTCGCGCGCAACGAGAAGACGAACCGCGACGAGGTCCTGAAGGTCGCGCTCTCCGACGAGCGGGCGGCGCGGCTCCAGCACGAGGCGGACATGCTGGGCCGCCTCGGCGACTCGCGGGTGATCCGGCTGGCCCGGCAGGACACCCTCGTCATCGGCGGGCGCACCGTGCTCGTCCTCGACCACGCGGGCGAGCAGACCATGGCCCGCAAGCTGCGCGAGGGCCGGCTCTCGGTCGACGAACTGGAGATCTTCGCAGGCGACCTGTTCGTCGCCGTCGACTACCTCGACGGCGAGGGCGTCGCGCACCGCGACCTCAAGCCCGACAACATCGTCCTGCGCCGCCGGCCCAACCGGACCTGGCAGCTGGTGCTCATCGACTTCTCGCTGGCCAACCACTCCGTGCGCGACACGGCCGCCGGCACGCCCCGCTACCTGGACCCGTTCCTCGGCGCCGGCACCCGCACCACCTACGACGACCAGGCCGAGCGGTACGCCCTGGCGGTCACGCTGCACGAGATGGCCTCCGGCGAGCTGCCGCTGTGGGGCGACGGCTCCACCGAGGCGCGGTTCACCGAGGGCCCGCCGACGGTGGCGACCGAGGCGTTCGACCCGGCGATCCGAGCCGGTCTCTCTTCTTTCTTCCTGCGCGCGCTCGACCGGGACGCGGGAAAGCGGTTCGGCTCGCTGAAGGACATGCGCGACGCCTGGCTCGCCGTCTTCCGCGCCGCCGACTCGACGCCGCCGGTGCCGAGCGTCCACCCGGCCGCCGGCAAGCAGCCGCTGACCCCGGACCAGGCCGCGGCCCAGGCGGCCGAGGACACGCCGCTCGAGCAGGCCGGCCTGTCACCGCGCGCGGTCTCGGCGGCGCACCGGCTCGACGCGACGACCGTCGGCGACCTGCTCGACCTCGGCTCGAAGGACATCATCAGCCTGCCCGGCCTGGCCGGTAAGACCCGCCAGGAACTACAGACCCGGATCCGGCAGTGGCGCCGCGCGCTCACTCCGGCTCCGCAGAGCCCGCCGGCGGACGCGCCACCGACGGCCCAGCCCACGACGGCGACGGACTACGCCCGGATGCCGGTCGAGGCGGTGGCCGACCGGCTACTGCCCCGTTCTACGCGGGCCACCACCGAGGCCAACGCCACCCGCCTGCTGCTCGGCCTGCCAGACGCCGCCGGCAAGCCGCCGGACCTGCCGCTCTGGCCGGGGCAGCAACTGGTCGCCGAGCGGGTCGGGGTGACGCCGGGCCGGATCGCCCAGGTGCTGATCGCGCGGCGCAAGGCCTGGCACGCCGACGCCGCCGTCCGTTCGGTGCACGACGAGCTGGTCGAGATCCTCGCCGACGCCGGCCGGGTGATGGGTTTCGACGAGCTGGTCACCGCGGTGCTCGCCCGCCGGGGCAGCTCCCCGGGGACGAGCGCGCCGCGGGCGCGGGCGGCTGCGGTCGTCCGGGCCGCGCTGGAGACCGTCGACCTGGACTCCGAGCCGCGGATCGCCCGGCGGAAGTACTACGAGCGGATGCTGGTCGCCCTAGAGGTGACCGAGGCCGACGGCCCGGCCACCCCGTCGGCGCCGGCGCTGCTCGACTACGCGGTGGCGCTCGGCAAGGTCGCCGACCGGCTGGCGAGGGCCGAGGAGCTCCCCAGCCCGGCGACCGTGCTGCGCGAGCTCGCCGCGGACAGCCCGGACGGGATGCCGGCGCTCGACGCGCCGCGCCTCGTCCGGCTGGCCGCTGCCGCGTCCCGCGCCGCCGCGACCAACGCCCGCCTGGAGATCTACCCGCGCGCCCTGGATCTCGTCCGGGCGCTGCGGCTCTCCCAGGCCGGCGTCCTCTCGGCCCGCCCTGGCGGCATCCCGGTACAGACCGCCGGGTCCGACGAGCGCGCCGAACGGCCTCTACTGCTTGTCGACACGATCCACGAGCGGGTGCTGGCCCGGTTCCCGGGGCTGGACACCGAGCTGCCGCCGCATCCGCGGCTCGACGACCCGCTGCGTGACGCCGGGTTCACCCTCGACTGGGACCACGCCCGCGGCGGCTACGCGCCGCCGCACGGCCTGTTCTCCTCGATGGGCCTCGGCTCCCGGCCGACACCGGTCGTCCGCCAGCCCACCGACCTGGGTGGCTGGACCGGCCGCTCGGCGCTGACCGACGACGGCCCCGACCGGGTCGCCGCCGCGACCGCCGAGCAGCGCCTGGCCGCGGCCGGCGAGACCGGCGGGTTCCGGGCCCTCACGGTCCGGCGCAGCCACTACCTGACGGCGCGCGCCGAGCTGGCGAAGCCGCACCGGTTCGCCGCCGAACTGGTCGATGTCGCCGCCGTGTTCCTCGACGCGCTGCACGCCGAGGTCGACCCTCGGCCCAAGCCGACGTGGGCGACGATCCTGCGCGCCGACACCGCCGAGCCCGGCAGCCGGGCCGCCGCGAACCTCGCCGAGTACGTGCGGCTCGCCTGGGAACGCGCCGCGCCGCTACTTGCCGAAATGGTCGACGCCCCCGCCGGCCGGACCGGGCCGGGCGGGCAGCCCGCACCGCTGCTGCTGCACGACGCCGGCGTCTTCGGCCGGTACGACGGCCGGGGGCTGGACGTGCTGTTCACACTCGCCGAGCGGGCGCGAGCGCGGGCCGGCGGCCGGCCGCTGTGGCTGCTCGGCCCGACGACCGAGCCGAGCCTGCCACCACGGCTCGACGGCGCGCTCGTGCAGCTGGTGACCGGCAGCGACTGGGTGCCGCTGCCGGACTCGTGGGTGGCCAACCTGCACCGCGCCGCGGGCGACGAGCCCGGCCTGGCCGCGTCGTAGCGGCTCCTGGCGGTCCGCGATCAATGCGCGGGCCCTACCCGTTGCCAGCAGCCGCCGAGACAGCGGATCTTTCGTCTTGTTCGTTTGATGGTAGGTTGAGGCTGTGACCACGCCACTCGTCGAACGGACGCTGCTGCCTCCAGACAACCGGGAGCGGCTGGGCGGCGTGCTCGCCGCGCTGACCACCCGCCGAACAACAGGTGCCGCCCTGATCAGCCCCGACGGGAAGCGGGTCGACCTGCCTCCCGAGATCTTCGAGGTCGTTCGCGAAGTGGTCGAGATGCTGACCCAAGGGTTGGCGATCACCATCGCTCCGCATCAGATGGTGCTGTCCACGACCGAGGCCGCCGACATCCTCGGAGTCTCCCGGCCCACCCTCGTTCGGCTGCTGGAGTCCGGCGAGATTCCTTTCGAACAGCCGGGAAGGCACCGGCGGGTACGGCTCGCCGACGTGCTCGCTTATCACGAACGTGCCCGGCGCCACCAGGCCGCTGGCCTGGACCAGATGGTCGCGGACGCGGAGGACGCCGGGCTCTACGACCTGCCGACGGACATGGGCTTCGAACGGCTGCCCGCCGACAGCGACGGAGAGTAGGCGACGCCATGGACGCGGTGTTCCTCGACACCTGCGTTCTCCTGAAGTCGTACCTGTGCGACGCTCTGCTCTCGATCGCCGAGACCGGCTCGTTCCGCCCCCTGTGGTCGGACCACATCCTGGAGGAGCTTCGCCGTAACCTGCTCAGGGTCGGTGCGAAGCCCGAGGCCGTCGACCACCGCCTCGACCAGATGAACATCAGTTTCCCCGACGCAAGGGTCACCGGACACGAGAGTCTCATCGGTTCGATGACCAACGATCCCAAAGACCGGCACGTCCTGGCCGCGGCCGTCGTGGGACGCGCGGGCGTCTTGGTGACAGAGAACATCCGTGACTTTCCCATCGAGTCCACCGACGCATTCGGTATCACCGTCCACGCACAGGACGACTTCCTGCTCGGCCAGCTGGAGCTTCACCCCGACGCCGTCATGGAAGCACTTCGCCGGCAGACGTCCCGTTACCGACGCGAACCCCGCACCGTCACCGCGCTGCTCAACATCCTGGCGGGCCCCGGCCACGGCTGCCCCGGCTTCGCCCGTCAATGCCGTGAGGAGCTGTAGGCCGGGGGCTGGAGGTGCTGTTCACGCTCGCCGAGCGGGCACGGGCCGGCAGCCGGCCGCTGTGGCTTCTTCGCCGGCGTACGGACCGTGATCGTCGACGAGGTGCACGTCTTCGCGGGGGACGACCGGGGCTGGCACCTGCTGGCCGTGCTGGAACGGTTGCGACGGATCATCGCCGCCGAAGCGGCCGACTCGGGCGCGGGCCGGCCCGAGCTGCAGGTCGTGGGCCTGTCCGCGACAGTCGGTAACCCGGCCGACCTGCTCCGCTGGCTCCAGGGCTCCGGCGTCGGTCGCCGGCCCGGGCTTGTGGTCGCGCCCGACGTGCCGGTCGCGACCGCGTCCGCGGCCGGTCCGCCGCCAGGCGAGATCGAGCTTGACTACATCGGCTCGGTACCGAACGCGGCGAAGGTACTCGCCACGCTGCACCAGGGCGAGAAACGGCTCGTCTTCTGCGACTCGAAGCAGCTCGTCGAACAGCTCGGCAGCGAACTGCGCGCCCGCGGCGTGACCACTTTCCTCTCGCACGCGTCCCTGTCGGTCGACGAGCGGCGCCGCTCCGAAGAGGCGTTCACCCAGGCCCGCGACTGCGTGATCGTCACGACCAGCACGCTGGAACTGGGCATCGACGTCGGCGACCTCGACCGCGTGATCCAGCTGAACGCCCCCAGCTCAGTCGCGTCGTTCCTCCAACGCCTCGGCCGGACCGGGCGCCGGTCAGGAACCGTCCGCAACTGCCTGTTCCTGACCCTCACGCAGGACGCGCTCGTCCAGGCCGCCGGCCTGCTGCTGCTGTGGGGACGAGGCTGGGTCGAACCGGTCGTCGCCCCACCTGAGTGGTCGCCGCCGGAAGTTCGTCCAGGGTCTGCCGGCGCCAGACGGCGCCTCGCCTCGTTGTCGTCGGCCCAGGTAGAACACCGCTACCTGGACCTTCTCCGCCTCACGATGCATCCGTCTGTCATCCGGCATCCCCCGAACAACTTCCGGCGGCGACCACTGAGCCACGGCACATCGTCGCCCAGCAACTGCTCGCCTACTGCCTGCAGGAGAACAAGGTCGGCGACCGGCTCTGGGCCGACGAATGGAACGGCCTCGCGCCCTTCGACCGGTCCGCCGAACCGATCGTCGCTCACCTCGTTCGCATGGGATTCCTCGACTCCGACGGCGGCATGCTGTTCATAGGCCCGGAAGCCGAACGCCGCTTCGGCCACCGGCACTTCTCCGAACTGACCGCCGTCTTCACCGCGGCACCCGAGTTCACCGTCCTCTCCGGCCGCACCGAGATCGGCCGCACCGACCCGATGCTCCTTTGCGACCCGGTCGAAGGCCCACGGCTGCTCCTGCTCGCCGGCCGCAGCTGGCGTGTCACCTACACCGACTGGAAACGCCGCCGCTGCTTCGTCGAACCCGCCGGCAGCGGGGGCCGCGCCCGGTGGACCGGCAGCCTCCCTCCGCTGTCCTTCACCATGGTCAGAGCCATGCGCGACGTCCTCCTCGGAGCCGATCCTCAGGTCGCCATGACCAAACGCGCCGCCGCCCGCCTGACCGAGATCCGCGAGGAGCACACCGGCCTCGTCCACCCCGCCGGCACCATGATCGTGCGCGACTCGGAGGCCGACGTCCGCTGGTGGACCTGGACCGGCCATCTCGCCAACCGCACCCTCACCGCCTCCCTCGGCGACCTCACCGACCCCCGCCAGAACCCCGACGAGGCATTCATCCGGCTACGTTCTGACCTGACCCCAACTATGTGGAAGGCCGCCACGCCGGATCTGGAAAATCGGCTCTGTCTGCCCCACGTGGACGAGCAGGCCCTGGCTGGCCTGAAGTTCAACGCGGCCCTACCCCCGCACCTGGCCGAAGCCACCCTCGCCACCCGCCTGGCCGATCTGTCCAGCGCGAAGGCGGTCCTCACCGAACCGGTCCGGTGGCGCACCAGCCGGCGTGATCCGTAGCACGCGCATCGCCGGTATCCGCCTGGTAGCCGCGTCACACCAGCGGCCGTGGTGGATGACCGTCCCCAGCTGCCGGCCGCTGTCAGCGGGGAATGGTGGTGTGCTTGAACTCGTTGAGCTCGCTCCAGCCGGTCAGCAGATCCACCACGCGCTCGACTGCGCGGATCGACCCGGCAGGGTCGGCCCCGGCGGGGGAACGGTCCATGAGCCGGACGAAGACAGCCCGGTCGTCGGCGATGAACGTCGGCACACCCCACACGGCGTGGCTGTTGGTGTACTGCTCATGCTCGGCGCGGACCCTGGCCAGCGCCTCGCCCGAGTCAATCGCCGTCAGCACCTTTCCGGCCGGCACGCCGTGGTCCGCCAGCACCTTGGCGACCTCGTCGCGGTCGGACAGCTGCCTGGCCTCGTCGTGGCGGAGCGCGAACAGGCCGCGGTGCACGGCCGGGAACACCTCGGGGTAGTCGTCGCGGACAACGACCCCAGCCTGCAGGGCCAGGATGCCGCTGTCCTGGTCAGGCTGGTCCCAGACGTCAGGCTGCCCCTCTTCGACGTGGGCCTGCCCGAGGGAGAACGGGGCGAAGCGGACCTGCCAGCCGGCGCCGGCGGCCAGCCCGGTGAGGATGTGTTCGTGCGCGTTGCGGGCGAACGGGCAGCGGTAGTCCCAGGTGACAGTGAACTCAAAGGCCATGAACCCTCCAAGCCGCCGGACCCGCGCCGCATTCCCTACCGGCCGAGTAGAAAAATGCTGAGAGCGCCCGCGATCCGTCGCCGTTCGCTCTCGTAGGCCGCTGGGCGGTCTCCAGCGGTCGGTGCACCGCCCGCCCCGCGTCGGGACTCATAAGTAGGGATTTGAATCGGGCTGTTGGGGCAGGTCAGGAGCCTGCCCGATCGCGATCAAACTTGCCGAGCCCTCTGCTCCCAGCACGATGCGGACGGTGCACTGACCCCCTGAATCCAAGGAGCACTCAGGTTCCTGAATGCATAGAGCAGCTGATCGATACAGTATGCGACCTTCGCGCAACCCTGCTAACCACCCTCACATCCGACCTCATTCTCCCAGGTCAAGAGGGTGTCTGACGATGAACCCGCACCTCCCCCATCTGCTGTCCATCCACCTCGGCACGATCCCACGACCGGCAAAGAGGTCGCCGTCCGTTCGGACGGTTATGCGACGTGGGAGCGGGGCGTGACACGGACGATGAGGTCGGCGTCGAGGGCGTCGGCGAGCCGGTCCAGGACGGGCAGCGTGGGCACGGTGCCCCCGGCTTCGAACCGTGCCACCGCCGACTGGGTCATACCAGCCGCGTGCGCCAGCTCGGTCTGGCTCCAGCCACGCTGCTGACGTAGCTGCCGGACGGCACGGCCGAGCTCGAATGCCAACCGGGCCGCCTGGTACGCCTCGTGTGCGCCCGGCTCAGCCATGCGCTGTTCCCGCAGCTGCGCCCACTCCGACCGCTCAGCCACCGTCCCCACCCTCCTCGTCCAGCTCGTCGTCGGCAGTGTGCTGCTCGGCCAGGCAGCGGGCCAGAGTACGCCTGGCCCGGGCGACCTCGCCCACCTCGCGCATCCGGGTCTTGACGAACACCGCCAACAACACGACCCGCTGCCCCGGGGCCAGCCAGTAGGTCACCCGCACCGCCTGCCGGTCCACGTGGAACCGCAGCTCCCGCAGTTTGCCGTCCAACTGCCGGGTGTAGGGCTCCCCCAGCACCGGGCCCTGTTCGGCCAGCAGATCGATGTAGAACGCCGCCGTGGCGAAGTGGGCCGTGGATAGCTGCTCCAACCAGTCTCGGACCTCCGGTTCCAGCTCGACGGTACCCCAAGCCATAGCAGCAACGCTATAGCATGCTCTGGGGTGCCCGTCGTCGGCGTGCCGCCCCCGACCATCCGGCTCGGAGCCGACTCAGCGTGCGATGTGACGTTCAGGGCACGTCAGCCGGTAGCGGGCACAATCGGGGTTCACGTTCCATCCCCTCACCTCCACAGGTAACCTGCCTGCCCGCGAGGCCCTGCGGTTGTTGGCTTTTTCGTGCTCTTCCCGACGCATTGCATGATCATGCATTGTCGGTTGACGCCACCGGAAAGTTGACACTCCCCCATCCCGGTGATCATCTGGCATCTGCTCAGCGACCCGCACGCCCGCTACCGCGACCTCGGCGCCGACCACTACACCACCTGGATCAACAGTGACGCGAATTCCATCCGATGCGAATTCGCGACAGTTGGCATGCGCAATGATCACAAAGTGGCGTTTCCGTTGGTAGATAGGGTGTCCTGGGTTGCTGGAGGATGCCCGCCGGCGTAGGCCGATTTGGCTCCAATGATCGACTACGGACCCGTGGCCATCAGGTTTGGCGGGGTTGAAGGCCGATGCGGAATCTCGCATCTGATGCGATGGGCCGCTGGTTACTCTCCGTAGAGATCTACGGGTTCCAGTCGGGCAAAGCTGCTGCGCCGCTTCCCCTCCTCGGCGCCTGGCGGCGCCTGCGGTGCGGGTCGGCTTGCCACTGATTATCCCTGGGTGCCAGCATCTTCGACAACATGGAGGACGGCTGGCCGCGTGAAGTCGTTGCGGCGGGCCGCCCGTTGCGAGTCCTACAGAAAGTTACGATCTACACTTGAAGATCAGAGAATTCGCGACACTCGAATACAAGACTCCGCCAGTCCTGTACCCCTACTACAGCGGGATCGGCATGTCGCATGTCGGGAATCGTGCTGTTCTGGACACGTATTGCAGTTTTGCTGTCACGCTTTTCGTGTGGCCTACACGGGGTTCGGGCACAGCCGTAGAACGCACATGAGCGTGTTGGTGACCGTGAAGGCGTACCCCACGGTGTCCCAGCAGCACGGCGAGGCGGTGTGCGTCGCGGGCATCCGCACCGATGTCATCCCCCACCAGTGGGTGCGGCTGTTCCCGGTCCACTACCGTGATCTCCCTGAAGAGCAGCAGTTCAAGAAGCGGGAGTTCATCGAGCTCGACGTCCAACGAGGATCGGATACGCGACCGGAGAGCTACGTGCCGATCCTGGAGACGATCAGACGAGGGCGTGTCCTGGGCACGGGCGACGGCTGGGCGGAACGCCGAACGATCGTCGATCCCCTCCTGCAGTCGAGCCTGTGCGTGGTCCGCCGCCAACGCAAGATCGATGGAACATCGCTGGCGTTAGAGCGCCCGGCAATAGGGATGTGGATCAAGGAGCGGGGCTGGGGTGCGTACATCGCAAGGCGGCGGAGGGAGTCACCCTGGTCCTTGGGTGTCGACCGACGACAACGCAGCGAGGTGCGCACCCCAGCCCCGCGACGCCGCGTCCCTATTGCCGGTCGCTCTTAGTCCGTGCACAGGATCTCCAAGCGGAGGTCCGCCGGGGTGGCGGGGCCGAGCAGTGCCCGCAACGCCACGGCGGGATCGGCGTCCGGTGACGGCAACGCCGTGCCCGCCCACCAGGTGTCCTCCAGGTCGAACCGGCCGATGCCCCCGCTGATCCTGGCGTTGTAGATCCAGTACTGCACCGCAGGGCCGTGCGGGACGAGCTGGGCCAGCCCCGGCGCGCGGAAGACGATCGACGTGGTGCGCCGCGCGTCGGTCGGACCCTGCATGGGGATGCCGAGGCACTGCCGGGTTGTGCTGTTGCCGCCGTCGCACCCGAGCACGTAGCGGGCGGTGATCCGGTGGACCGTGCCGTCCGGGGCCTCCACCTCCGCCACGACCTCCTCGGCGGACTCGGCGGACTCGGTGAGCCCGCGCAGCGCCCAGCCCAGCGCGAACGTGATGTCGGGCAGCTCGGCGACGACCTCCCGCAGCACGCGTTCGACGGCGGGCTGCGGGACTATCTGGCCGGGTTCGGCGACCACGTCCGTGCGCGCCGCCGAGAGGCCGAGGCAGTCGTCGAAGCGGGTGAACTCGGGTCCCAGCAGGCTGGTGGCGACCACGACCTGCTGGGACCAGGCGACCGGCAGTGCCGCCGCGGCCCGGATGCGGTCGGCGATCCCCCACCGGCGGAAGTGCTCCATGGTGCGGGCACTGGTGGTCTTCGCCCTCGGCCGCAGGAACGAGACCTCCTGGCGCGGTTCGAGCACCACGCAGTCGATCCCCCGAGTGCCCAGTTCGGCGGCGGCCGCCAAGCCGACCGGGCCGCCGCCGACGATCAGGACCGATGTGGTCGTGGGCAGTGTCACCACTGGGTTCCTCCGCCTCTCAGGACAGCTGGTCGCCGGTGGCCCGGGGCAGCAGCCGGCGGGCGTTGCGGGTGGTCAGCTCGCGCCAGGTCTCGCGGTCGTCCGGCGGCGCGGCGGCATCGATGGACTCGATCTGGGTCAGCACGCCCTGGACCGGGAACCAGCAGTAGTCGCTGCCGTAAAGCATCCGCTCCGTGCCGAAGGCACCCGCGAGGGCGGGCACCTGGTCGGGGAACGGGGTACCGGCGATGTCGTACCAGAACCGGCCGAGCTGCTCGCGAACCGAGATGTCGGGCGGCCCGCCCAGGCCCTCGATGAACCCACACGACTGGTCCAGCCGAGCGGCCAGCAACGGGAGTGCGCCACCGCCGTGGGGGAAGATCCACGAGATGCCCGGGTAGCGGGACGCGACACCGTTGAACACCAGGTTCACCGCGGCCCGCGCGGAGTCGAAGATGAACTCGAGTACCGGCCGTGGCAGGCCGACCGTGATGGCCTCGTGCCGGGGCGGCGAGGTCGGGTGGACGAACACGATCGCCCGCCGTCGGTCGAGTTCGGCCCACAGAGACTCGAACAACGGGTCACCGAGGTAGCGGCCATGGCTGTTGGTCGACACAGTGAGCCCGTCGGCGCCCAATTCGTCGAGTGCGTACGCCGCCTCGGCGAGCGCACCCTCGACATCGGGCAGGGTCAGCGAGGCGAAGTGCCCGAACCGGGCTGGTCGCCGACGGCTCAGCTCAGCGCCGAACTCGTTGACCTCGCGCGTGAGCCGCCGCGCCGCGAGATCGTCGCCGAAGTGCGTGCCGGGCGTGACAAGTGACAGCATGGTCTTGCTGATCCCACCCCGGTCCATCAGGCCCAGGTGTTCCTCCTCGCTCCACCTGGGCCAGCCGGGCATGCCGTTGGGGTGTTCGTGGCCCGCGGCTCGTGCGGTGGCGACGTAGGACTCCGTCACGAAGTGCGCGTGCACGTCGACGAGTTCGTGGGCGGACCCCAGTGTCATGAGAGTTCGCCAGCGAGCGGCTTTCGGCCCACCACCGCACCGTTCGCCCCGGCCGCGTCGAATCGCAGGACAGGCACGTCGGTGAAGCCGGCGTCTTCGAGCCAGCCCCGGTACTCCGACTCCGCGTAGTTCTCACCGCCGGGCAGCCCGACAAGCATGTTCATCCCCATCAGCGCCGCGGCGGGCGGTCCGGTGCGTTCGTCGTTGAGCAGCAGTTCGCACACCAGCACCACGCCACCGGGTGCCACCGCGGTGAACGCCTTGTCCAGCAGCCGCCGGTTGGCCGCCTCGTCGTGATCGTGCAGGACCGAGGTGAGCAGGGCGACGTCAAAGTCGGCAGGCAGCGCGGGGTCGGCCTGGAAATCTCCCGCGACGACGTCGATCCGGTCGCCCAGCCCGGCTTCGGCGACCTTCGCCTCGGCGATCTGCCGCACGTGCGGCAGATCGAACACGGTGGCCGTCAGGCCGGGATTGCGCTGGCACAGCTGGATCACGAACCCGCCGGAGCCACCACCCACGTCCAGCACCCGTTGGTGCGGCCCGAAGTCGTACACCTCGTCCAGCGCGCCCGCGGTGGCACCGGCCAGGGAGTGCATCGCGTCCCAGAACGTTTCCATGAGGACCGCGTCATCGGTGCTGAAGGCACCCTCCTGCTGTTCCGGGTCCCAGGTCACCGGACGGTTCGTTTGCAACGCGTCCAGGACCCGGTGCCAGTTCTCGTAGAGCTTGCGGTCGCAGAACCGCACGAACCCGCCGAAGTAGTGCGGCCGCCCGATGACCAGGTACTCCTCGGCGAGCGCGGAGTTCCGGTACCCATCA
This sequence comes from Protofrankia sp. Cj5, assembly GCF_917627405.1. Classification (NCBI taxonomy): domain Bacteria; kingdom Bacillati; phylum Actinomycetota; class Actinomycetes; order Frankiales; family Frankiaceae; genus Protofrankia; species Protofrankia sp. Cj5. Next base: position 24,626 of record NZ_CAKJTO010000030.1, on the reverse strand, counting down.
CCGGATTTCTCCAGCAGGCCGAGCGACGCGCACGCGGCCAGCAGCAGCCGGGCCGGGCGGCCCTGCAGGTCCGCCGCCTCGGCGAACTCCTTGACCGTCATCGACGTGCCACCGGCGAGCTTGGTGAACAGCTCCAGTTCAAGCGCGGCGGAAAAGGTCTTGAAGCTGATGAACCCGTTGGCGAGTTCGAGCAGTTGGCGAGTTCGAGCAGTGGTACCTGGCTCAACGGCTGGCCCTTGTCGTTGATGTTCATGATCACCTTTTCATCATGGGATATCGGTCGCCAACACGCGGTCGCTCTCGTGTATGTGCTCGGCAATCACATCCGCGTGTTCGCCCGCGCAGGTCAGTTCCAGCCGATGCGGGAACGAACGCACGAGGGGAGGCTCGGTAGCCCGGAAGTACAGGACGGAGCGGCCCCTTTCCTGTTCCTTCTCCAGCGGGTTGTAGCCCGCGCCATCAGCGACCAGCGCTCCCGAGCCGAGCAGCTGGCGACGCAGTTCCGCCAGCACGCGCTCAAGTCGGTCGACCATGATGGCGACATGTGACTCGTTCATGGACTGGCGCTCGCGGTCGGCCATGCCCTCGGGCAAGGCGCACCCATGCGCCGCCGTCGCGGCGAAGACCTCGATCTCCCTGCAGCCGAACAGATCCGTGTCGACAGCGCCACGCACGATACGCACGTCGAGGTCCTCCGGAGGTATCCGGTACCGTCGGCACAACCGGGACTTGACCACAACGCTGGGGACAGGCCGGGTCACCTCGAAACCATTGCACCGCAATGCCGAGACCACCTCCGAGATCGTCTCGGGGAACACCAGGAAGCCATAGTGGTCGAAGGTGCAGTGCTGGAGGTCGACACGCCCCAGCAGCGGGCCGTGAGTGTGTGCCGAGACCGCGTCGAGCACCTGCTCGACGGAGAACTGGTTGAGGATGGACCTGATCCGGACGACGCTGTCGACATCACGCTGGTCCATTTCCCGCTCCTCGTGTCAGGAACTCCTCCAGCGCCGCATTGAACGCCGAGCCGACGTTCTGCGTCGCGTGGCCGCCGGGGATGACCAGCCGCCGCCCGTCGAGCCGAGCCGCCAGGGCATCGCTGATCGCCTCGAACACCGGGCGCTGGCCACCACTGACGACGAGGGTGGGGATGGCTGCCGCGCGCAGCCGGTCCAGTGGCAGCTCGGCCTCCCACGGCCACCGCACCCGGTCCCGGGCGAGGCTGGCGGTGGTGCGTTGTCCCCCGGACAACACGTCCGGGTAAGGCGTACCGGGATCGATGAGGGCGAATATCGCCCGGAACAGTGCGTCGTCGGCGGCGGGCGGCCGTGCCAGCAGGGCGCGCATGGCCTGCTCGAACTCGTCGACCACCGGTGTCCCCCTGGCCACACCGCTGGCCGCGCTCTCGATCAGGGTGAGCGAGAGGACCGCGTCCGGGCGCTGGGCGGCGGCCAGCAGCGCTCCCACCGTGCCGTAGGACTGGGCCACCAGGTGGGCGCCGTCGCCGAGCAGCTCGGCGATCAGCTTGGCGTCCACCTCGAAGTCCTCGCGCTCGCTGGTGGCACTGCGCCCGTAGTTCAGCCTGCTCGGCATGACCAGCCGCCACCGGTCGGCGAGCGAGGCCTGGGTCAACCACGCCTGTTCGCCGCAGACCGCACCGCCGTGCACGAACAGGATCGGCGTGCCGCGGCCCAGCTCGACCACATGCATTCCACCGGGCCCGGTCACCTCGGTCCGCTCGACAGGTGTGGCCGTACCGGGGTGCAACAGGGGCCGCACCGTGGCCACCAGCGAGGCCACGGTCGGGTTGTCCAGGAACATCGCCAACGGCAAGGAGATCCCGAGCGCACCGGCGACGGCGTCCCGCAGCTCCACCGCGAGCAACGAGTCCAGGCCAAGGTTCTGCAAGGGTTCGGTGGGGGCCGGCCGCGACCCGGTACCACCGAGCACCGCCGCGACCTGCTCGAGGAGCAGTTCGTGCAGCCGGCGTCCGGCCTCGTCGTCCTGCCCTGTCTGGAAAGCGGCGCGCAGGGCCGAGCCCTCGGCAGTGATCGCGGTGGGCGCGGGCTGTGCCCGGCCGGCCGCCAGGATCGCGTCCTGGCTGGTCTTGCGCATCGAGACGCCGGTCAGCTCCAGCAGGCAGGTCCCGTCCTCGGTCAGGACCCGGAGGTCGCCGGTGACGGCCGACCCGGACTCCGCGCGGACCAACGCGTGGCACAGCAGGGGTTCGTCGCAGTGCTCGTGGCGGGAGAACCGCTCCAGCCCGGTCAGGATCAGCATCGTGGCGAGCGGGAGGGTGTCGTACACGCACGCGAAGACGAGCTGCAGGACGGAGTCGGTGAAGCCGGGGTGCAGCAGGTAGTCGTCGGCCTCCCCGGGCTCGGGCGCGCGCAGCCGGGCCAATACCTCACCCTTGCCGCAGCGCAGGTGGGTGATCCACCGCGCGGAGGACCCGAGGTATATCTTGCGTTTCCACAGTGCCCGGTAGAACTCCGCCCCCGAGAGGGTTGTGGTGCACCGGCGGCTGATGTCCTCGACACCGTCGGTGCCGATGGCGGGCGCCTGCCCCGGCTCCGCGGCGAAGGCGCCCTGGGCGTGCAGTGCCCACACCCCGTCGGGCTCCGGCTGGCTGTAGTAGCGGAACGGTGTGCGCCCGCCCACCGCCGGGTCGACGACCAGCATCGCCGTCCGGACGCCCTCCTCGGGCATCAGGAACGCCTGGGGCAACGACAGATCCTCGATCCGGGTGCGCTCGAACCCGCGCAGCTGGGCGACCGCCGCCAGCACCGCCTCGACGTAACAGCCGGCGTTGACCACGGCGGCCCCGGCGCACACGCAGTCGCCGAGGCAGGGGTGCCGGTCGACGGAGAGCAGCGAGCGGAACTGCACGGCGTCAACCGGTGACGGGACGCGCTCCCCCAGCAGGGTCGCGCTCGCCGGTGCGCCCGGTCCGGCCACGACCGGCGCCAGCACGGGCCGAGTGGTGGGCTCGAACCAGTGCCGGTGCCGTTCGAAGGCGTAGGTCGGCAGGTCGACGACGCGGCGCGGCCGATGCTCGTCGACCCCACGCCAGTCGACCTTGACGCCGCGCACGAACAGCTCGCCCAGGCTCGCGAGCATCGTCCGCTCGTCCTCGCCGTCCCTGTTCAGTGACGACAGCAGGGTGACCCGGCCGGGCTCGACGATCTTGCCGGCCAGCGTGCACAGCGTGGCGGCGGGACCGATCTCCAGGAACACGGTGCACCCTCGGGACACCAGCTGTTCGACACCCGCCGCGAACCGCACCGGCTGGCGCGCGTGGTCGCGGAGGTAGCCGGCGGAGAAGGTGCCGGCCTCGGCCACCTGGCCGGTCAGGTTGGACACCAGCGGGATCCGGGGATCAGCGAAGGACACCTGCGCGGCACGCTGCTCGAACCTCTCAAGCGCCGGCTCCACCAGGGACGAGTGGAAGGCATGCGAGACCCGCAGGCGCGCACTCCGGACGCCCTCGGCCTTGAGCGCCTTGATCAGCTCGTCCAGCACCGCGTTCGGACCGGACACCACCACGTTGTCCGGTCCGTTGACCGCCGCGACGCACAGTCTGCCCTCGTACGGGGCCAGCGCGCGCTCGACGTGCCCGGGGCCGGCGAGCACCGCGACCATGCCGCCGCCCTCGGGTAGCTCCTGCATGAGCCTGCCCCGCTCGGCGATGAGGGCCAGCCCGTCGGCCAGGTCGAACACCCCTGCCACACACGCGGCGGCGTACTCACCGACGCTGTGCCCCAGCAGCGCCGCGGGCGCCACGCCCCACCGCCGCCACAGCCTGGCGAGCGCGTACTGCAGGCTGAACAAGGCGGGCTGGGCGTGGCGGGTCTGGTCCAGCGGGGTGTGCTCGTCGAACAGCACCGGCAGTAGCTCGCCGCCGAGGATGGCGTCACAGCGGTCGAGGTCGGCCTGGAACGAGGGCTGGGACCGGTACAGCGCGCGTCCCATCCCCGGGTACTGCGAACCCTGGCCGCTGAACAGGAACGCCACCTTCGGCCGCGCGCCGGGTGGTACGACGCCGGTGCGCACGTCCTGGTGCGGGGTGCCCTCGGCGTGTGCGGCCAGTGCGGCCCGTGCTGCTTCCGTGCTGTCGGCGAGCACGACCGCACGGTGGCCGAACCGCGCTCGCCCGTTGTTGGCGGTGTGCGCGACGTCGGCGAGTGAGTCGGTGGCGTCGAGGTGATCACGGTAGCGCGCGATGAGTGCCCGCAGGGCCTCGTCGCTGCGCGCGGACAGCGACACGAGGTGTGTGCCCCCCGCAGCGGACCCCGCAGCGGGGGGGTCCGAGCTCTCCTCCAGAATCAGGTGCGCGTTGGTGCCACTGGCCCCGAAGGAGCTGACCCCGGCGATCCTGGTGCCCTCCAGCCGAGCCCAGTCGGTCAGCTCGGTCGGGATCGTCACGCCGAGCTCCCCAAGAGGGATCCTCGGGTTGACCGTCGAGAGATGCAGCAGCGGCGGCAGCTGCCGGTGCCGCAGCGAGAGCACGGTCTTGATGAGCCCGGCGATCCCGGCCGCGGACTCCAGGTGGCCCATATTGGTCTTCACGGTGCCGATCGGCAGCGGGCGGTCCGGGTCGCGATCGGCGCACAGGACCGAGCTCAGCGCGTGGACCTCGATCGGGTCGCCCAGTGGCGTCCCGGTCCCGTGCGCCTCGACGTAACCGACCTGTGCCCCGCGCACCCCGGCGGCGCGCAGCGCGTCCCGGATGACCGCCTGCTGCGCCTGCCCGTTGGGGACGGTGATGCCGCCGCTGCGGCCGTCCTGGTTGACCGCGCTGCCCCGGATCACCGCCAGCACGCGGTCCCCGTTCGCGGTCGCCTCGGACAGCAGCTTCAGCACGACGACCCCGCAGCCCTCACCGCGGGCGTATCCGTCCGCGGCGTCGCTGAAGGTCTTGCACTGGCCGTCGGGCGCCAGCATGTTCGCCTTCGACATCGCGACGAACCAGTCCGAGGTGACCATGACGTTGACTCCCCCGGCCAACGCGGTCGAGCACTCGCCGGTGCGCAGGCTCTGGCACGCCAGGTGCACGGCCACCAGCGAGGCCGAGCACGCGGTGTCCAGTGTCAGGCTGGGGCCGCGCAGGCCCAGCCAGTAGGACAACCGGCCCGCCGCGAACGGCGAGGTCATCCCCCCGGTCAGCCAGTAGGCGTCGATGTCGGTGGGGGGGCATTCCTTCAGCATCGCCTGGATGTACTCCGACCCGGTCACGCCGAGGAACACGCCGGTGCGGCTCTCCGCGAGCCCGTCCGGTGCCTGGCCCGCGTTCTCCAGTGCCTCCCAGGCGACCTCCAGGAACAGCCGTTGCTGCGGGTCCATCCGCGTGGCCTCGCGTGCGCTCACGCCGAAGAACCCGGCGTCGAAGGTGTCGATCTCGTCGAGCAGCCCGGCCCGTCGGACCGGCGGGAAGCCGGCCGGGTCCCAGCGGTCTGCGGGGATGTCCCTTGTCGCGTCCCGGCCGGTGCGCAGCAGGTCCCAGAACGCCGCAGGACTGTCCGCGTCCGGTAGCCGGCACGCCATGCCCACGATCGCGACCGGCTCGTCAGCGCGGTGGGCCGACCGCTCCAGCGCAGTGCGCAGTTCCCGGATCTCGGTCAGCGCGGCGCCGAGGACCGCCTTGTTGTCCGCCGCGCTCATCGGCGGCCTCGCAGGGCACGGGCGGCTTCGATCTCCACGAGCAGCTGGCGCAACACGTCCTCCTCGGTGTCCACGTCTGCATGCGGCGTGGCGGGCGGGCTCGGCTCGGCGGGCGGGCTCGGCACCTCGGCGACCGCCCTCGTGCGCTCGGCCAGGTGCGCGGCCAGCGCGGCCACGGTCGGGAAGTCGAACAGGGCCGTCGCGGGCAGCTCCCAGCCCAGTGCCGAGGACAGATCCCGTTGCAGCCGCAGCGCGAGCAGGGAGTCCATTCCCAGCTGGAAGAAACCCGCGCCGGGTTCGATCATGGCCGGGTCGAGGGCGAGGGTGCGCGCGGTGTGCTCGGTGACGAGGTCGAGCATGGTCTCGGCGTGCTCGCCCCGCAGACCCGGTGGGTCGCCGAGGTGGCTGGCCGGCGCGGCAGCGGGTTGGACGGCCGGCGCGGCGGCGGGCCCGGCGGTGCGGGTCTTCGGCCAGTACCGCCGGCGCTGGAAGGCGTAGGTGGGCAGCTCGACCCGCCGCAGGTGGTGCTCGGCGGCGAGCGCCCGCCAGTCGGGCTCGGCCACGGTGGCCGGGGTGCCGCCGGTATGGAGCGAGTCCAGCCCGGCGAGCAGGCCGGCCCGGTCCGCCGCCAGTACCGCGGCGGTGTGCGCGAAGCGGGTCCGGGTGGTGGCCAGTGAATACGCGACGTCGGCGACGCGGAGCTCTGGGTGGGCCACCAGGTGTGCACGCAACAGGCCCGCCTGGGCGCGCAACGCCTGGTCGTTGGTCGCCGACAGCACAACCGGCACGGGCGGGGCGGCGGGACCGGCCGGGGCACCGTCCGCCGGTTGCCCCGGCGCCTCTTCGAGCACCACGTGCGCGTTGGTCCCGCTCATGCCGAAGGCGGACACCGCCGCCCGGCGCGGCCGGCCGGCCGACGGCCACGGGCGGTGCTCAGTCAACAGCTCGATCGCCCCGGACTCCCACGCCACGTGGGGGCTCGCCGCCCGCACGTGCAAGGTCTTGGGCAGCACGCGGTTGCGCATCGCCAGGACGGCCTTGATGACGCCCGCGACACCCGCCGCGGCGACCGCGTGGCCGATGTTCGACTTGAGCGAGCCCAGCCATAGCGGCTGTGCCCGGTCCTGCCCGTAGGTCCGCAGCAACGCCTGTGCCTCGACCGGATCACCCAGCGGGGTGCCGGTCCCGTGTGCCTCGACCAAGTCCACCTCCTGCGGCCGCAGCCCGGCATCGTCGAGTGCCTGGCGGATGACCCGCTGCTGGGCGAGCCCGTTCGGCGCGGTCAGCCCGTTGCTGGCACCGTCGGAGTTGATCGCCGAGCCCCGCACGACGGCGAGCACCGGGTACCCCAGCACCTGCGCGTCGGACAGCCGGGCGAGCAGCAGGGTACCCACGCCCTCACTCCACGCGGTGCCGTCGGCACTGGCGGCGAACGATTTGCACCGGCCGTCCGGCGCCAGCATCCCCGGTTGCAGGCCGAACTCGGTGAACGATTCCGGGGTGGCCAGGACCGTCGCGCCGCCGGCCAGGGCCAGTGAGCACTCACCGGCACGCAGCGACCGGACCGCCAAGTGGAGCGCGACCAGCGAGGACGAGCACGCGGTGTCCACGGTCAGCGTGGGGCCTTCCAGCCCCAGCGCGTAGGCGATCCGGCCGGAGGCGATGCTGGTGGCCGAGCCGGTTATCCGGTGCCCGGCCATATCCTCGCCCAGCAGCGAACCGTAGTCCTGGGCGGAGGTGCCGATGAACACCCCAGTCTGGCTGCCGCGCAACGACTCCGGCACGATGCCCGCCCGTTCGAGTGCCTCCCACGCGGTCTCCAGCAGCAGGCGTTGCTGGGGGTCCATGGCCAGCGCCTCGCGGGGTGAGATGCCGAAGAACAGCGGGTCGAACCCGGCGCAGTCGCTGAGGAACCCGCCTTCCTTGAGCCCGGTGGCCGGGCTGAGGTCCCAGCCCCGGTCGGCGGGGAACTCCGAGATGGCGTCCCGGCCGTCCAGCACCAGCTGCCACAGCTGTTCCGGGGTTCCGGCATCACCGGGGAACCGGCAGGCCATGCCGAGGATCGCGACCGGCTCGTCGGTGTGGCCAGCGGGTGCGGAGGTGGCGATCTCACGGTAGCTACCACGTAGTTCACCCACCAGGTACTCCGCCAGCGCCCGCGGTGTCGGGTGGTCGAACAGCAGGGTGGCGGGCACCGGCAGGCCGGTGACCGACGCGAGGCGCTCGCACAGCTCCACCGCGGTCATCGACTCGAACCCGAGGTCGCGGAAGGCACGGCCGGCGGGCACGACGGCGCCCCCGTCATGCCCCAGCACCACCGCCGCCTCGGCGCACACGAGGTCCAGCACGGCCGCCAGGTCGGCCGACGGGCGTTCGGGAAGGGGCTGGGCCGGGTCGCGCGGTGGCCTCGGTTCCCCCTGCCGATCGCGCCACGAGGACAACGCTCGTCCCACCCGTGCTGCCGTGGCCGCGTCCAGGTCCAGCGCCTGCCCGAGCTCACCGGCCTCGACCAAGCGCCAGAAGGCCTCGGCCGCCGGATCGGGGCCGACCGGGGCCGGTACTGGTTCCGGCCAGAACCGCTTGCGCTGGAAGGCATAGGTCGGCAGATCCACTCGCCGCGCGCCCGAGCCGGCGAAGACGGCGGGCCAGTTCACCGCCACGCCCGCCACGTGCGCCTGGGCGAGTGCGGTCAACAGTCGTGTCCGGTCGTGCGCGCCCAGCTCGACGACGACGTACCCGTCACCGGCCAGGGCTCGGCGGGTGCGCTCGTACTCCTCGGCATCGGCCACGGGGTGGTACGGCACCCGACAGGCGTCCGGGGTGACCGGGGCATGATCTTCCGCCGAGGTCACCGCCCTGGCGGCGTCCGCCAGGCTGAGCGCGCCCGCGACGGTGGCCGCCGCGATCCTGCCCTGCCCGTGCCCCACCACCGCGGCGGGCTCAACCCCTAGCGAACGCCACAGCTCGGCCAATGCCACCATCGCCGCCCACGAGACGATGTGCTCACGCTCCGGCGACACCGCTTCGTGTCCGCGAAGCACATCCAGGGGTGAGAAGTCGGTGAAGGGTGCCAGCGCCTGCGCGCACTCGCTCATGCGCGCGGTGAACACCGCCGATGACGTGAGCAGTTCCCCGCCCTGGCCTGCCCACCGCGAGTCCTCGCAGGGGAATACGAACACCGCCTCGGTCACTGTTTCGGCGACACCACGGGCCACCTCGGTGACCGCACCGTCGGCGACCAGCAGCACCGCTCGGTGCTCGAAGTCCGACCGCGTGGTCGCGAGTGACCAGCCGATGTCGACCGGCGGGCCGTCGAGGGACCGGATTCGCGCCAGCTGCGCCGCCAGCGAGGCCGATGACCTCGCCGACACCACCCATGGCACGACGGGCAGCCTCGACCGCCGCTTTCCCGGTGCCCGCACCGGAGGGGCCTGCTCCAGGATCACGTGCACGTTAGTGCCGCTCAGCCCGAACGAGGACACCCCGGCCCGGCGCGGCCGATCGACCATCGGCCACTCGAGCGCTGAGGTCAGCAGCTCGACTGAGCCGGCCGACCAATCCACATGGGACGACGGTTCGGTCACGTGCAGGGTCCTGGGCAGCAATCCGTTTCGCAGGGCCATCACCATCTTGATGACGCCGGCGACGCCCGCCGCTGCCTGCGTGTGCCCCAGGTTCGACTTGACCGAGCCCAGCAGCAACGGAGTGTCCCGGTCCTGCCCATACGTCGCCAGCAAAGCCTGCGCCTCGATCGGGTCGCCCAGCGTGGTCCCCGTGCCATGCGCCTCCACGGCGTCGACCTCCGCTGTGGACAGACCGGCGTTCGCGAGCGCCTGGCGGATCACCCGTTGCTGCGCCGGTCCGTTCGGCGCGGTCAGGCCGTTCGACGCGCCGTCGGAGTTGATCGCCGAACCCCGCACCACGGCGAGCACCTGGTGGTCACGGCGCCGCGCGTCGGACAACCGTTCCAGCACGAGCACTCCGACGCCCTCGGCGAACCCGGTACCGTCAGCGGAGTCGGCGAAGGCCTTGCACCGGCCGTCCGCGGCCAGGCCGCGCTGCCGGGAGAACTCCACGAAGCTGCTCGGTGTGGACATCACGCTCGCCCCACCGGCCAGTGCGAGGTCGCACTCGCCCTGACGCAGGGATTGCACGGCCAGGTGCATCGCCACGAGCGAGGACGAACAGGCCGTGTCCACCGTGAGCGTGGGCCCCTCGAACCCGAACGTGTAAGCCACCCGCCCGGAGGCCACGCTCGGCGCGGTCCCCGTGGTCTGGGAACCCTCGAACTCGCTGCCGAGCAACCGCGCGTAGTCGTTGAACATCACCCCGGAGAAGACACCGGTCTGGCTGCCCCGTAACGACTTCGGGTCGATCCCCGCGCCCTCCAGGGCCTTCCACGACGTCTCCAGCAGGAGCCGCTGCTGTGTGTCGGTCGCCAGTGCCTCCCGCGGTGACATCCCGAAGAAGGCCGGGTCGAACTCGCCCGCGTCGTGCAGAAACCCGCCCAGCCGGGTGAGCGAGGTCCCGGCGTGGCCGGGTTCGGGGTGGCAGAGCGCGGTCAGGTCCCAGCCGCGGTCGTGGGGGAACTCCGTGGCGACCTCCCCGCCGTCCAACAGCAGTTGCCACAGCTGCTCCGGTGAACGGACATCGCCGGGGAACCTGCACGCCATCCCCACGATCACCACGGGGTCCTCCCGGTCCGCGGGTTGTGCCCGCCCGGTCTCACGGTGGTCGTGCCGCGCACTCAGCAGGTGGGATACGACGGCCAGCGGGGTGGGGCAGTCGAAGACCAACGTGGTGTCCAGTGCCCTGCCGGTCGCCTCCGCCAGCCGTCTGCTCAGCAGGACGGCACCGGCGGAACTGATCCCGTAGTCGCGGAAGCTCTGCTCGGGCAAGATGGGCTTCTCGCAGTCCGCCACGGCACTCGCGTGCTCACGAACGAGGGACAACAGCTCCGGTGGTGCCAGTGCGGCGCCGCTCGCCTGAGGTCGGCGGCCGAGAACCTGCTCGACCAACCGCCTTCGCGCGAGCTTGCCGGTGGGGGTGTGCGGCATCCGCTCGACCACGACCAGCCCGAGCGGGATCTTGTAGGAGGCCACGCCACTGGCGGTCAACAGCTCGGTCACCTCGGCCAGCGTCACCTGCTCTCCGGGGTGAACCGCGACCACCACGCAGGGGTACTCGCCGAGGCGGTCATCCGGCAGGCCGATGACCGCCAGGTCCGACACCCCCGGCAGCTCGGCGAGCAGGTGCTCTATCTCCAGCGCGTTGAACTTCTCCCCGCCGACATTGATCCGTTCCACGGCCCGCCCGTGGAAGGTCAGCCGGCCCTCGCCGTCGATGGCGGCGAGGTCGCCGGTGCGCAGCCACCCATCACCGGCGAACGCGGCCTGGGTCAGCTCGGGTTCACCGAGGTAGCCGCGGAACTGGAAGGGGCTCCGGAAACGCAGCTCCCCGACCTGGCCGGGCTCGCAGTCGCGTTCGTCGGGTCCGACCACACGGGCCTCGCTGTGCTCGACCGGCAGCCCGATCCCATACCCCGACGTGCCCGCGTTCTCCCCTGGCAGCGTGGTCGCGCCCGCACCGAGCTCGGACATTCCCCACTGCACGGCCACCGCCGCGCCGGTCCGGCTCGACACCGCACGCGCCAGCCGCTCCGGTACGGGGGCCCCCGACGCACGCACCTGGCGCAGCCGCAACCGCCCGTCGGGGACGTGCCCGAGGATGTCCCGCAGTTGTGCCGGTACCGCGAACAGCACGGTCGGCGCGGTCTCGTCGGTCAGGCGCAGGAAGCGGTCCACGTCCCAGCCACCGCCGAACATGACCTGCCGGGCACCAACGGCCAGGCCCAGGTGCAGTGCGAGGAGCCCGAACATGTGGCTGAACGGGCTGGTGCTGAGGATGCGGTCCGTTGGAAGCACGCCGCCCCGGCCCACGATCGCCAGGGCGTTGGACAGCACCCCGTCGTGGGTGTGCACACAGATCTTCGGGCGCAGCGACGTCGTACCGGAGGTCGGCGCCAGTAGCAGCGGTGAATGCGGTTGCAGATCGAGGCGTACCGGCGGCGCACCCGCCCACTCGTGCTTGAGGTCCATCAGCGAACCGGGTGCGAGAAGGACGTGGCGTAACGAGGGGCACGCGGCCCGCAGCTTACGTGTCAGGCCGTCGATGTCCACACCGTGGCGCCTGCCACCGTCCGGCGACAGCACGGCAACGACCGGCCCGGCGGCACGCACGAGCCCTTCGAGCTCACGAACACCGTTGCTGCCGTGCAGAGGCAGGAAGACCGCACCGGCGATCGCCACCGCAAGGTGTACAACGAGGAAGTCCCAGGAGTTCGGCAGCTGGACGGCAACCACATCGCCCGACGTGACGCCGAGCCCGCGCAGCCCCCTGGCCACCGCGTTGCCCTCATCCCACAGATCCGACCAGGTCCGTTCACCCGAGCCGGCCGCGTGACCGGACCGGTCGTGAACCGCGATGGCAGCCGGGTCCTGGAGCACCGTCCGTTCGACCAGTGCGGGCAGTGTGTGGCCGACGAGTCCCGTGGCGGAGGCAGGAGTAATGTGGAAATCGTTTCCCGTGACCGCCACTACGCCCCCTGGTTTGGCCCGTCGTGCTCGGCCACATGAGGCGCGCGCCCGATTGTCGACAGATCGTAACTTCTATGGCGGAAAGCTGGAGTCTTATTCAGAACTCCCCGATCAAGATTTTTAGCAGAGTCCTGACCTGCGACGATGAATGATCTGAACCATCTGCACTGGGGGTTTTGAATAAGCCTCCTGGATTCGGTGTTCCGAAGATCGGAATCGGCCTTCAGAGCACTCGCCGAGGGTAGCCAGAAAAGCTGGTTTCTGGCCAGAGGGGCAGCCACCCGACTCCTCGGCATCAACATCGTCATCATCGGCCCCCAATTCACCACACCCGCCTGGTGGCCCGCAGCTAATAATCCCACCCTGCCCACCATCCACCTCGTCCACGTCAGCGGAATCAAGCGGTCAAGGCGACATGTCCGCTGCCAGTAGATCGCCGAATACTTCAAGCGGCGTCTGCCAGTTCAACATTCAACGTTCAACGGTACGTATTCGGAAGTCCTGTGGGATCTTGGAGTCAACCTGCTGCAGCACAGGCACTCCCGCCCGACGACCCACGGGACTTCCGAATACGTACGTTCAACGTCTCCCGTGGCTTCTCATTCAACTGGGAAGTCAGACTATCAAGATCTGCCTGCGAATGCAAGGATAAGTCGGCGCCCTTCGGGAAATACTGCCGGAGCAGATGATGTTGCACGAATCGATTGGGTCCACCGAGCCGGTTGACACCATATTGACCCAGGTCACAGGCGTGTCGGTGCGGAGTCGATCAGATCAATGGAGATCGAAATTGTGGAGTGATTACAGCAGGCCCATGGGGTCAGCGGCCGACAACGTGGCCAGCGCGTTTTCAGTACGTGGAAACTCGGCTTTCAACAGCCGCCGGTGGCCTTCATGACCATGAGCGGGAGTCCTGGTGTCAATTCTCGTTTAATCTGGCCAGCCTGGTGCCCCCGACCTGTGGCTGGTCAGATCGCCTGAGACGAGGTGCGGGGAGGTTGTCTCACTTGAAGTGGCCTTTTTCGGGGGGTGGCACTGGCGTCTGCCAGCCGGCGTGCAGTTTCTGGGCCTGGAACCGGTGGCGCTGGTCCGCGAAGTCGACGCGGTGGCGGGCGACCCAGTCCCGCAGAGGGTCACGGCACCAGGGCGTGGTCAGGGTGGCCACGCTTGCGTGGGTCCTGTGGGCGACGTGCTGGTAGAAGCGGTCGAGGTCGGGCTCGAAGGCGATCGCGACGAGACAGCGCCACTCGAGGTCCGCGAGGACGCGGGCCAACGCGACGGTCTCAGGGAGAGTCACCGCGGGATGGTGGACTGCGACGCCGAGGGTGTCGGCGCGTTGCTGCCATCGCGTGGCGAGGTGGGGATGGCGATGGGCTGGGTCGCTCCTGGCCCACCAGTCGACGATGCTTCCCCCGACCCCGCGATCGTCACCCAATGGATCGCTGAGACCCAAACCGAGCGCGCCGCGGCCGTCGCCGCCCTCGACCGCGCACGACAGCCCAGCCCACCCCGACGCCGCATGACTCGCCAGGAGATCAAAGATCTGATCGATGCCCTCGGAGGACTCCTCACCGTCCTCGGCAAGGCCGACCCGGAAGACAAGGCCAAGGTCTACCAACAACTTGGCCTGCGCCTGACCTACGACCACGAAACACAGACCGTCCTGGCCGAAGCAGCACCGAGATCATCGGTGTGTGTAGTGTCTGTGTCCGAGGGCGGACTCGGCCAGTACGCACACGCGCTGCAACGGCGGCACCGGCTTGTTCTCGGCTGATGCTGCCCGACCGCGACCACCACGTCGCCCCTTCTGGACGCCCACCAAGGGGGCGGGACTCGCGCGCCGCCAGCTCGACCCAGCCGTCGAGCGTCAACCGGATCATCGGTGTCCACAGCTCATCGGATACCAACGAGAGCCTCGGCATCGATGGTAGATTTCTGGCATGCGGACCGCCATCGACGCCGCCGGTCGGATCGTCGTCCCCAAGGCACTGCGCGACGCCCTGGGACTCTCCCCCGGCCAACCCCTGGAGATCGCCGAACGGGACGGCCATCTGGAGATCGCCCCCACTCCCACGCCGATGAGACTGGTCGACGACGGCGACGGACTGGTAGCCGTCGCCGACACCGAGATCCCCGTCCTCACGGCCGACCTGGTGCGCGAGACGCTCGAGCGAACCCGGCGATGAAAGCGGTCGACACGAGCGTGGTCGTCGCCGCCTTCGCCAGCTGGCACGAACACCACACCCTCGCGCAGAAGGCGATGGCGAGCCGCCCGCGCCTGATCGCGCACGCCGCAGTCGAGTCCTACTCCGTACTGACCCGCCTTCCTCCCCCACACCGTGCACATCCCTCGATCGTGCACACCTTCCTCACCGAACGGTTCACCGACCCCTACCTCACCCTGTCGGAAACCGGCCACCAGGAACTCCTCGCCACCGTCGCAGCGGGCCAAATTCTCGGCGGCCCAACATATGACGCGCTCATCGCCTTCACTGCGGCCGAGCACGACGCGACACTGCTAAGCCTGGACCGACGCGCCGTCACAACCTACGAAGCGGTCGGAGCCACCGCCGAGCAACTCGCTCCCTAAACTTGGGACTGGTTGGGTAGGGAGCTGGCGCGGTGACGCGTGAGCGTTCCGTTTCCAGCTCCCTCCCGTCGATTCCGTGCATGCGGTTCTCCCGCACACGGCTCACCGACGTCTTTCACCGCCGGCATTCGGTGATCTCCAGGGACGGTTTGGCCTGGGAGCACGGACGGTCCCATCAAGGTTGAGCAGGCCGAAGTGATCGGGTGAGGCATAAGCCACCACCCGCCACCCCCACGCTCGACTGCGCTTGTGGCGGTGTGCCACAAAGATCGCCAGCCGGTGCAGAGCGTAGGTCTGCATCTTGTCGAACATTCGGGCGGAGTTTCCGTAGCGGAAGTATCCCGCCCAGCCGCGCAGGAAGGCATTGACCTCCCTGACAACGATGTCGACTGGCACCAGCAGCCGCGACCGGGCGGTCAGTTCCCGAATCCGGTCACGGGCATGCTGGGCCGCCTTGCGAGACGGCCAACGGGCGAGGAAGATGACGCGCTTGGCCCCGGTTCGGCCCCGGGCGCGCACCAACCGATGGTGGAAGCCGAGGAAGTCGACCCCCTCACCGCCTTCGGTCAGGTGCACGATCCGGGTCTTAGCCGCTTTCGGCTCCAGGCCAAGCTCGGCCAGGATGGCCGTGATACGTGCCAGAGCACGCTCGGCCTGTTGCCGGGACTCACACATCACCACGAGATCGTCGATGTAGCGGACCAGCGTCCCGTCCCGGCCGTGATCCCACGCCCGGTCGATCCGGTGCAGATAGACGTTGGCCATCAAGGGCGACACACAACCCCCTTATGAATAGTGCTGGGTTATGCGCAGTGTTGGCCTGTCGGGCCTGGTGAGGGCCCGATCGGGGCTTGAGCGCTGCACATAACACGCCGACGATCACTGATCGGCGGTTCGGCATGGTGCCGGGCCGGTTTGATCGGAGGTCGGCGTGATGGTTGCTTTATCCGATTTGGTGTCGAGTCTGGACGCGGAGTTGCAGCGTCTGGGCTACAAGGACTCGACGATGGTCTGGTACCGGGGTTGCTGGCGCCGCCTGCAGCGCTACTTCGCCGACTGCGGCGTCGTGGAGTTCTCCCTGGATGTGGCGATGAGCTGGGTCGATGAGACGTGCGGGTTCTTCGCGAAGGAGCGTGCGGGCACGCTCACGGAGCACGACGTCTACCTGTTCCGGGTCGCGTCGATGCTCGATTCCTACGCGGTGCACGGGGCGGTGCTGCGCCGCTACTCAAGGTCCGTCGACAGGTTGACCGCGGGCGAGGCCAGGGTGCTGGCCCGGTTCACGGCGGCGCTGCGGGCCGCGGGGCAGGCGCCCTCGACAGTGCGGACCTACACGACGCTGGCCGGGGAGTTCCTCGCGTTCGTGGGCACTCGGGGCGGGTTGCCGCATCTGGACGCCCGGGTTCTCGACGCGTTCGTCGCGACGCTGGCGGGCTACCAGGTCAAGACCGTCGAGCAGAAGATGTGCGCGGTGCGCTCGTTCCTGCGGTTCGCGTCCGCCGACGGCCTCGTCGAGCCGGTCATCCTCGACGTGGTCCCGTCGGTGCGCTCGAGTAGGCAGGCCAGGGTCCCGTCAGTCTGGGCTCCCGGCGAGGTCACCCGGATCCTCGCCACGATCGACCGGGGCAACCCGTGCGGGAAACGCGACTACGCGATCATCCTGCTGATCGCGGCGCTGGGGCTGCGCAGCATCGACGTCACACGGCTGCGGTTCGCCGACATCGACTGGCGGGCCAACCGACTCACCGTGGTCCAGGCCAAGACCGGCCAGCGCATCGAGCTCCCGCTGCTCAAGGACGCCGGCTGGGCGCTGATCGACTACAGGGGGTGTCAGATGGTTCGTGTAAGGGCGGGTGGGTTTGGATGGATCAGGTCGGGATGAACCTGGTTCACTCGGAAAGGACCCTCGTTGAACGGCACACAGGCTGGTTCGGCGGTTGACGTAGACGCGGCGGCGCGGCTGGCGGAGGTACTGCAGCCGGCGGCGATCGATCGGCTGTTGGCGGACGCGGAGGCGTCAGGAACACCGATTGATGGCGTGGACGGGCTGCTGGCCCAGATGACCAAGGCGGTGCTCGAACGCGTCCTGGAAACAGAAATGTCGGATCATCTCGGCTATGAGCGCGGGGATTCCTCGGGGAACGGGTCGGGGAACTCACGCAACGGCCACGGTGCGAAAA
>NZ_CAKJTO010000030.1:0-6967 GCF_917627405.1 Protofrankia sp. Cj5 | reverse complement strand
GGCGGAGGAGATCACGGCCTGGCAGAACCGGCCCGTCGACGACGTCTATCCGATCATGTATGTGGATGCGATCCGGATCCGGGTCAAGGACCGTGGAGTCGTCACCATGAAGGCGGCGCACCTGGTCGTGGGCGTCGACGTGGAGGGCCGCAAGCACGTCCTGGGGGTGTGGATCGCGGACGCGGAGGGGGCAAAATTCTGGCTTTCGGTGCTCACGCAGCTACGGAATCGTGGATTGCGGGACGTATTAATCGCCTGCTGCGACGGGCTGACCGGCCTTCCTGAGGCAATCACGTCGGTATTCCCGGATACGGTCGTGCAAACCTGCGTCGTGCACGTCGTCCGCAATGCGATGCGGTTCGTTTCCTACGGCGACCGGAAGAAGGTGGCCGCGGCTATGCGGGCCATCTACACCGCGCCGTCGGTCGAGGCCGCTGAAACAGCGCTCGGTGACCTGGAGAAGGAATACGGCCGGCAGTATCCCGGCGCCGTCGACGTGTGGAAGCGGGCCTGGGCCGAGTTTATTCCCTTCCTGGACTATCCTCCCGAGCTCCGTAAGGTCGTCTATACCACGAACCTTATCGAGTCCATCAACTTTCAGCTTCGGAAGATAACGAAGACCCGTGGGCATTTCCCATCGGATGAGGCGGCGATGAAGCTACTCTACCTGGGGATCCGGAATATCTCGACCAAACGCGGAGGTGAGAACGGGACCGGCACTCAGGGTTGGAATCAGGCGCTGAACGCGATGGTGATCCTGTTCCCGGGCAGGCTCCCACTTCACTAATCAAAAAGTAAATCACACGGCAAGGACAATTCCTGCCCATCCTTACACGAAAAACTGGACAGGCCCCGACTACATCCGGCACGGTCGGCCCGCCTGCGACGCCCCACAGGTGTTCATCCGGCACACCGCCCCGATCGGGGGGTTCTCCGACCAGGACCACCTCCACCAGATCCTGGTCAAGTACGCCCGGATCGCGCACGTGCCGGTGAGCGAACAGCGCCGGCACGGCATGCACTCATTGCGTCACACGCTGGCGACGAGGTTGATGGAAGGCGGCACCCCGATCGAGCAGATCGCCGACATTCTCGGACACCAGTCCGTGAGGTCGACGGGCGTGTATCTGAAGTCCTCGCTGGTGCTGCTGCAGACATGTGCGCTGAACCCGGACGCGCCGGCCAACGGGGAGACACCGCGATGAGCACCGAAATCATGCTGACCGACGCGATCACGGGGCTGGTCACGCAGAAGCGCGCCGTCGGCTACAAATACACCACCGAGGAACGGATCCTGGCGCGGTTCGCCACGTTCGCCCGTGCCGAGTTCCCCGGCCTTCAGGCGCCCAGCCGGGAGTGCGTCGAGGCGTGGATCGCGGCCGGACGACGGCGCGGGGTCACCCCGGCGACGATGCAGGGCCTGGTCGCGCCGGTCCGAGAACTGTCCCGCTGGCTTCACCGGCGAGGGATCGCCGCCTATGTCCTGCCCTACGGCACATTGCCCCGGCCCGCTCGCTACGTCCCGCACATCTACACCGACGCCGAACTCGCCGCGTTCTTCGCGCAGACCGACCGCTGCCACTACTGCGCCGAGGTCCCGGTGCGCCATCTGGTCATGCCGGTGCTGTTCCGCACGATTTACGGCTGCGGCCTGCGGGCCTCAGAAGCCCGCCTGCTGCGCGTCGCCGACGTCGACCTGCGCACCGGTGTACTCCAGATCCGTGACGCGAAGGGCGGCAAGGACCGCCAGACCCCCCTCGCGGCGTCGCTGCACCGCAGGCTCGCCACCTTCGACGCCGACCCGGCGATCCGCCGTGTCGGCGGGGAGTGGTTCTTCCCCGGCACCCACGGCAGGCCGCTCGCCCTGATGAACGTCAACAGGAACTTCCGCCGGTTCCTCTGGCAGGCACGCATCCCGCACGGCGGTCGCGGCCACGGCCCCCGTGTGCACGACATGCGACACACGTTCGCGGTCAACAATCTTCGCACGTGGTTCCGTCGCGGCGACGACGTCGGCGCGCTGCTGCCGGTCCTACAGACCTACCTGGGCCATGCCTCGATCGGCGATACCGCCTACTACCTGCACCTGACGGCCGAGTCCTACCCCGATATCGCCGCCCAGGTTCAGCGCGTCCTCGGCGAGGTCGTCCCGCCCGTCACCGACTGGCCGCACGATGGCGACTGACTTCGCGACCGCGCTGCGACGTTTCCTCACCGCGCACCTGGCCGGGATACGCGGCAGTTCAGCGAACACCGTCGCGTCCTACCGTGACGCCTTCAAACTATTGATCGTCTTCTTCCGGGACGTCCGGTCGATTCCCCCGGAGAAGCTCACCCTCGAACACATCGACGCCGACGCCGTCGGCACGTTCCTGGACTGGCTCGAGGACAGCAGACACAACACCGTCGCGACCCGCAACCAGCGCCTCGCCGCGATCAGCGCGTTCTCCCGGTGGCTGGCCTCTCAGGACCCCACCCTGCTGGCCTGCTGCCAGGACATCCTCGCCATCCGCGCCAAAAAACACGCCCAGCCGGGGGTCAACCACCTCACCGTCGCCCAGACCCGCAGCCTGCTCGCCGCACCGGACCGGTCCACCCGCCACGGCCGCCGCGACGCGGTGCTGCTCGCCACGCTCTACGACACCGGGGCCCGCGCCCAGGAACTCGCTGACCTGGTCGTGCGCGATATCCGCCTCGAAGCACCGCCGATCGCCGCCCTGACCGGCAAAGGACGCAAAACCCGCCACGTCCCGCTCGTCGGCAACACGGTCGGACTCCTGGACGCCTACCTCGCCGAACACCACCTCACGCGGTCCGGCCACAGCGACCATCCGCTGTTCTTCAACCAGCACGACACCAAGCTCAGCCGCGGCGGGATCGCCTGGATCATCCGGAAACACCAAGCGAGCACGGCCGACCCGACGCTCACCACCGTCAAGATCACACCACATACCCTGCGCCACAGCAAGGCCATGCACCTCTACGAGGCCGGCATTCCCCTACCCTACATCCGCGACATATTAGGACACGTCGACCTGTCCACCACTGAAATCTACGCACGGGCCTCGACCGAAGCCAAACGCAAGGCGCTCGAAGCCGCCTACACCGACATCGTCACCGACGACCTCCCCGAGTGGAACCAAGACCCCGACCTGCTCAACTGGCTCACCTCGCTGTGAGCCCCCGCCGCTGACAGGTTATGCGCAGCGCTCAAGCCCCGATCGGGCCCTCACCAGGCCCGACAGGCCAACACTGCGCATAACCCAGCACTATTCATAAGGTGCGGTGGGCTCGCCGTTGTTGGCCAACCTGTTGCTGCATTATGGTTTCGATGCGTGGATGGCTCGGGAGTTTCCGACCGTCCCGTTCGAGCGTTTCAGTGACGAAATCGTGGTCCACTGTGTTAGCGAGTCCGCGGCCCGCCGGGTGCGGGACGCGATCGCTGGTCGGCTCGCTGAGATCGGGCTCGAACTGAGCCCGGAGAAGACGCGGATAGCGTACTGCAAGGACAGCAGGCGGCGCCAGGACTATCCCGTGGTGTCGTTCACGTTCTGTGGCTATACGTTCCGTCCCCGGAAGGCATATGACCGGAGGAGCCGTAAGGCGTTCACCGGTTTCCTGCCAGGGGTCAGCGAAGGCAAGCTGACCGATATGAGCCGCCGGGTGCGCTCCTGGCGGCTTCCTCGACGCACCACCAGGACACTTGACGACCTCGCTCGGGGGATTAACCCTGTGGTCGGGGGCTGGCTTCCATACTCCACCAGGTTCTACCCGACCCTGGTGGTCCCACTGTGCAGGCGTATCGATCGCCATCTGATGCGCTGGGCGCGGGCGAAATATGCGCGGCTGCGAAGCGACAAACGTGCGCGGGAGTGGCTCAAAAGGGTCCGAAAACGGGATCCGGGCCTGTTCGCGCACTGGCAACTCGCCTACACGTCCTGACAACTGGGCGGCACGAGCCCCGTGACGGGAGACTGTCATGCGGGGAATCTGTGGGAGGCGGCCGGTGCGACTCCGGCCGCCCACCCGGCGAAATTCCCCCGGGCTACCCGGCGAGCCGAATGAGTCCGACTCCGCTCGCGAGAAATAGTCTCCTGCTCCTCGATTGTCAGCAGCTCGTGCCGGCTCGTCCACCGTGCAGTCTCCCCGACGCTACTGATATGATCCCCTCGAAGCGTCGCTACGACCATTTGACGCCGCCACCGAACACCCTCAGCCGACCAGCGGAAGTTTGACCGGGATCCGGGGGATCCGAGGAGCCCTGTCACGAAACGGCTTAAAAACACCCTTGGCGACATTTATCGGAAAGGCGGGTAGCTGTTCGGCAAAAGTACGCATGCCTTCAGCTACCGACTCTCCTACGGCTTCCCGAATGGTGTCCCGCACGAGATCTTGTAGGCTCTCTCGTATCTTGGGCAGGCCAGGCACCTGACCGGCCCGTTGGGTTTGCTGAATACCGGGTTCTGGGAGGATTTGGTCGTCACCGAGTTCGTTCGGCCTGCCTACCGGCGTCAGTGCCTGTATATAGTTTTGGGGGAAATGGTGGGCAATCGAAAAGTCGGTCGAGGTGACCAATGGTAGGATCGAATCAAGGATGTGCAGCTGCTGGAGTGGGAACTCGGCTGCGGCTGTAGCGAGGTCCAATACATTTCCCATCTGTTGACTATTCGAACTCGGCTCCCAATTTCCATTGTAGCGAAATTCTGAACCAAAATGCGCAAAGTCTCCCGTTGATCTGGGGGGGTAATGCGGAATAGGGTCATCTCGATAAATATATCGAAAGATTGGAGGTCGGTCCACCTCGGGTATATGGCTGTACGCTTCGGCTAGTTTCGCTGAGCCGATCATCGGCTGGCCGAAAGTGTATACACCCCGAAGCTTCTCCCGGATCTCCCTGTAGGTCGGGTCACTGATTAGTTTTAGTGCCATGAATGCCGCCATCGCGCCACCGAGGCTGTGGCCGGTGATATAGAGGGCAGGGTCCTTGCCTGGCGTGACCTTTGGGTTCCTGGTCGAATCGCTTAGGATCGATTCACCGGCCAGGCCGCGCCTCAGCGTGCGAAGGACCTCATATGCGGTTACACGCGTGTTGCGATAGAATCCCATGTGAACGTCAAAAGGCTCTCCCGGGCGATTGTCGTCAGGATCGAAGTCAAGGCGAGCCTTCCGATGATCTTGTGCGGTAACGTCCAAAGCGGTAAACCAGTTGAGAATATTTGCCGGCTCGGTTCCCCGGTAAGCTAGAATGAGAACTTTCCTGTCAATGCTCTGTACTATGAATGCCGTAGAGTAAATGAACATACTGTCGATGCGCTCGTCCACAACACGACAGCTGTTTCGGTCGAGCCCTGCACGGACCATCATGTCGGCCAAGATGTTCGACGGGTACGTCGTGACCGCGTTCGACGACCTATGGGCGGAAGATTCGGGACGTATCTTATCTGTGATATCTATTGCCCCGTAGGTGTAACCGGCACAGATGGCCATTACGTTTCGAATGGTCTCGCTCTGCTCCTTGCCTCCCGCTTCTGCGAGCAGGTTGCTCAGGTTATCGTACAAGGGGAAAGTGACACCGGGATCTGTTCTCTTGTACGGCCTGAAAGTTTCAAAGTCGGGACCCTGGTAGTTGTAGATACGCATAACGGCTATACCTCCGCTAGCTGCCATTTCATACAGGTGCGCCGAAAGCTGCAACTTGAACCTAGCGTAGGACACCGCTAACCGCTCGCGTTCCTTTCGCTTCTTTTACAAACGTTTGGAAGATCCCTTCTGAATGGCATTTCCAATAGCCGGCTACATTCGCTGCAGATCGCCCCTTATGCGCCGCTCCGATGACTTCTGTGATCTGGCGCCAGGAACGCGGCGACGGCGTCGATCCGAGGTCGAGAAAGGTGATTTACCACCGAGCTACGAACGAGTTCGAGGTGCGGCACTACCGGATATACGAATAACGACGATATGTGCCAGCAGGCTGGATTTTTTCGGCGCCCCCCAGCCGGCGAAAAACAGGCATTTCGCTCGACGTCGGCGCGAGGAGCCGATCGGCGGTCTACGATTGGTTCGGCTGCCCTGCACGCAACTAGATAAGAAGCCGCTCCGGGTGTTTGCTGAGTCGTGGGCGAATTGGCTATAAATGCGGAAATCCATCGGAATTGGGAAGTGTCGCGTGTCCAGGCCAGTGGACCGTCACCACTCTAGGAGGGCGATGCAAGTCTACGAGGCACTCGTGAAGGGATTGGAGAGCGCGGGGGTCGACACCGTGTTCGGTGGCAACGGTGAGAACATCGCCAGCCTGGCGTTGGCGCTCAAACACTCACGGAAGATCCGGGCAGTCATGACCCGGCATGAACAGGCCGCATCATTTATGGCCTGCGGATATGCGATGTATACGAACCGGTTGGGTGTCTGTTTCGCAACGGTCGGCCCCGGTGCGTTCAACCTGTTCTCCGGACTGGCGGTCGCTCTGTCCGACTCCTACCCGGTCCTGGCGATCACTGGTTTCGTCGCCCTCGATTGGCGCGGTCGCGGAGCGGTGAACGACACGTCCGGGTTGAACCGAACGCCTGATTCGCAGGTTATGTTCGCGGCGACGACCAAGAAATCTTATCTGCTCGCAGATGCCGCGGACGCGTGCGACGTGCTCGAGGAGGCGGTGAACGTCGCTTTTGAGGGGAGGCCGGGACCGGTCCACATCCACGTGCCGCAGAACCTCACCCACCGCGGTGTGACGGTGCGCAACTACCACGATCCCGTCATCGCCGTGGCGCCTGCGCGGCCCGATCCGACGCAGGTCGACGCGATCGCCGCGGAGTTGGCGGACGCACTGCGGGACGGGCGCCGGGTCGTCGTCCTCGCCGGCTTCGGAACGATCCGCAGCCACGCTGAGACGGCGATGCTGCGGTTCGTCGAACGGTTCCAGATCCCGCTCGTCACGACCCTGGATGGCAAGGGCGTTATCGCCGAGACG
>NZ_CAKJTO010000029.1:44854-47566 GCF_917627405.1 Protofrankia sp. Cj5 | reverse complement strand
GCGCCCGGCCACGCGGGGCGCCACTGTTCCAAGAATGACCGGCAATAGAGGGTGCGCGTCGTGGGCTGAGGTGCGTCCCCAGCGTCCGCCCGGCGCTCCAGGCTGGGCCCTGGTATCGAATTCATCATGATGATAGAGTCCGAAGCTCATCGTTACTCCATCGTTCGCCGGTGGGCCGGGCGGGTTCCCCGTGCCACCCTTGGAGGGACGGGCGGCCTGCCATGGGCGACCAGGACACGTTCGGGCACCGCGACCGCTGCGCGATCGCGGGTATCGGCGCCACCGACTACTCACGCGACTCCGGGCGCAGCGATCTCACCCTGGCGACCCAGGCCGCGCTCGCCGCCCTGGACGACGCCGGGCTCTCACCCGCTGACATCGACGGCATCGTCCGCTGCGACATGGACACCGTGCTGCACAGCGACCTCGCCGACTCCCTCGGCATCGACAACCTCACGTACTGGTCCCAGGTCGGGCCGGGCGGGGTGGCCCCCTGCGCCATGGTGGGCCAGGCAGTCGGCGCCATCCTGTCCGGCCAGGCGACCGCGGTCCTGGTCTTCCGCGAGATCAACGGCCGCTCCGGGCGTCGGTTCGGCCTGTCCGCCGCCACTAGCGCCAGGGTGGGCGGCGCGGGCGGCTACGACGAGTTCTTCGCGCCCTACGGGCTTCTCACCCCCGGCCAGATCTTCGCTCTCCTGGCCCGGCGCCACATGATCGAATACGGTACCCGGGCGGAGGACCTTGGCCATATCGCGCTCGCCTGCCGGGCGCGGGCGAACGCCAACCCCGCGGCGCAGCTGCACGCGCGCACCCTCACCATGGACGACTACCTGTCGGCCCGGATGATCTCCGATCCGCTGCGGCTGTTCGACTTCTGCCTGGAGACCGACGGGGCCTGCGCTGTCGTCGTGACCAGCGCCGCACGGGCGCGCGACTGCCGGCGGCCGCCCGTCCTCATCCGTGCCGTCGCCCAGGGCACTATCCCCGGCTCCCAGCCCGGCATCCAGTTCCCGGCCCTGATGCGGGAGTCGCTCACCGAACTGCCCGCCCGGTCGGTCGCCCGGACGCTGTACCGCCGGGCGGGCCTCGGCCCCGACGACATCGACGTCGCCCAGATCTACGACTGTTTCACGATCACCGTGCTGCTCCAGCTGGAGGACTGGGGGTTCTGCGAGAAGGGAGAAGCGGGCCCGTTCGTCGCCGCGGGCGGCATCGACCTGGACGGCCGCATTCCGGTCAATACCGGCGGTGGCCATCTCTCGGAGGGCTACATCCACGGCATGAACCACATTCTCGAAGGGGTACGCCAGATCCGCGGCGACTCCACCTCCCAGGTACCCGGCGCCGAGGTGTGCCTGGTCACCTCGACACCGCTGCCTCCCGGCAGCGCCCTCGTCCTGACGGCCGCCTGATGGACGGCGTGACGCCTCGGGCCGCCCGCCTGGCCCCCGTCGGTGACGACCACGACACCGGCGGCTTCTTCGAGGCCGCCCGCCGGCATGAACTGGTCATCCGCCGGTGCGATGGTTGCGACGCCGTGCTGCACCTGCCGCGGGCCTACTGCCGGCACTGTGGCGGCTGGGACGGCCGCTGGCAGCCGGTCGCCGGTACCGCGACCTTGTACTCCTGGACCGTGGTCGAGCACCAGGTGCACCCCGCCTATCCGGTGCCCTACTGCGTGGTCCTCATACAGCTCGATGACGTCCCGGCGGCCCGGCTGGTCGGCTACCTGCCCGGCCGGCCGGCACTCACCCCGGGGCAGCCCATGCGGGTCTGGTTCGAAACGCTTGACGACGGCACCGACGAGGGCGTTGTCGTGCCGCAGTGGAAGCCAGAACAAGGAGCTGAGGATGCGGATCGGCCTGTCGGTGTACAACATGGGCGCGCGTGACCTGCTGGACCTCGCCGTCGCGGCCGATGAGACCGGCTTCGACGCACTCTGGCTGGGCGAGCACCTCGTCCTGCCGTACGACTACTCCAGCGAGCAT
Organism: Protofrankia sp. Cj5; assembly: GCF_917627405.1. Taxonomy (NCBI): domain Bacteria; kingdom Bacillati; phylum Actinomycetota; class Actinomycetes; order Frankiales; family Frankiaceae; genus Protofrankia; species Protofrankia sp. Cj5. The sequence goes on along the minus strand of NZ_CAKJTO010000029.1, from coordinate 45,578 downwards.
CCGACCCACGGTCAGGCGGCGCACCAGCACCATCTCGGGCCGATCGTCGGCCCGGCCACGCGGCTGCTGGACCCGTGGTCGGCGCTGAGCGCCGCCGCCGCGCTCACGACGAGGGTGAAGCTCGCGACCGGCATCTACATCCTGCCGTTGCGTCATCCGCTTCTGACCGCCCGTGCCGCCTGCACCACGCAGGAGATCGCCGCCGGCAGGTTCATGCTCGGGGTCGGAGCCGGTTGGCTGCGCGAGGAGTTCGCCGCCCTCGGCGTGCCGTTCGGCGAACGCGGATCCCGCCTGGAGGAGAGCCTGGCGGTCCTGCGCTCCGCGTGGGGTGGGGGACCCTTCGAGCATCGGGGCACCCACTTCACGATCGACAAGGTCCAGGTGACCGCGGAGCCCGTCACCGTTCCTCTCGTCCTCGGGGGCAACACCGACCGGGCGCTGCGCCGCGCGGCCCGGGTCGGGGACGCCTGGTTCAGCTCCGGCACGCCGTCCTTCTCCGACGCGGTACGGCTGCGCGACCAGCTCGCGGCACTGTGCGAGGAGCAGGGGCGCGCGATGATTCCCTGCTACTTCCGGTTGGCGGGCCGGGATCCGGAACTGGTGTGCCGCTATGACGCTGAGGGGATCACCGATCTGGTCGTGTGGGCGGACCAGCTGTGGTGCGGGGACGGCCCGGACGCCATGCGGCAGTCCCTCGCCCAGGCCGTGGACGACTTTGGGATCT
>NZ_CAKJTO010000029.1:0-44365 GCF_917627405.1 Protofrankia sp. Cj5 | reverse complement strand
TCGAGCTCGGGGTCCCCAAATTTTCGCGAAGCGGTTTTGTCTGGTGGTGTTTTTTGTTTGTGGGTCGCCGGAGGTGATCCGCAAACCCCGGGTGGTGGCTCGCCCTCGAGCTCGGGGTCCCCAAATTTTCGCGAAGCGGAAATTTGGGGCTAGCGGGTGAGGACCGCGCAGGCGCTGACCCCTGGCGCGCCGTAGACGTGGCTGAACGCCACCGTCGGGTTTCCGGGCACCTGCCGCCCGGCCGCGGCCCCGCGCAGCTGCAGCACGTTCTCGTAAACCTGGCGCAGACCCGACGCGCCGATCGGCTCGCCGTTGGCGATACAGCCGCCGTCGGTGTTGACCGGGAGACTGCCGCCGATGCCGGTCGCGCCGGTGCGCAGCAGCTTCTCCTGCTCACCGTCCACGCACAGGCCGCACTCGGCCATGTGGCAGATCTCCGCGCCGGCCTCGGTGTCCTGGACCTGCGCGACGTCGACGTCGCCGGGGGCCACCCCGGCCAGCTCGAACGCGGCCCGGGCCGCGTCCACGCTCGGGCTGTCCGCGCGTTCCAGCGCCAGCCACGGGCTGAACACCTCGAACGAGCCGAAGCGGCGCGTACGCAGCACCGCGGACCGCAGGTAGATCGGTGTGTCGGTGTACCTGCGGGCGCGGTCCGCCCGGCACAGCACGAGCGCGACCCCGCCTTCCCCTGGCGAGCAGAACATGTACTGCGTCAGCGGATGGCTCAGCATGGCTGACGCCAGGATCTCCTCTTCGGTGAGTGGGGTGCGCCGCCACGCGTGCGGGTTCAGCGAGCCGTTGTGATAGGCCTTGGCCGCCACTTTCGCCAGCACCGACGTGCTGATGCCGTGGGTGTGCAGGTAGCGTTGTGCCTTCATGGCGAAGAACTGGGTGGTCAGCATGAGCCCGGTCTCGCCGTACCAGCCTCCGAGGCCGACTGCGGCGGGGTCGGTGTCGAACGCGCCCCGCGGATGCTTGTCAAAGCCGATCACCATGCCGAGCTCGTACGCACCCGACCGGATGGTGCTGTCGGCACTGATCAGGGCGCTGCCACCCGTCGCGCACCCGTTGGACACGTTGATGAACGGGATACCGGTCAGCCCCAGCTCCGAGACGAGCGAGTCCGCGTCCCCCGCCGCGTGGCTGCCGCCGAAGGCGAACTGGATGTCAGTCCATTCCAGGCCCGCGTCCGCCAGCGCCGCCCGAGCCGCGCAGGCTCCCTGCGCCCGTCCGCTGACCCCTTCGTGCCGTCCGAACGGGTGGATCCCGATGCCCACGACGGCGACATCCACGGCATACTCCTCTGCGGTTACTGGTGGCTGATTTTCACTGCGGGTCAGGCGGAGCGCACCGGGGCGAACGCGTAGGTGAGGACCTGGGTGCCGTCGTCGTCCGTCCGCAACGGCACCAGGACCAGCTCCATCGGATCCCCGATCCGCAGCCGCCGCGGGTCGTTCTCAGTCAGGCGGGCCTCGACGATGACCGCACCGGGCAGCTCCACGTATCCCACGCCGTAGGGGGTGAAGTCCGCCGGGCCGGCATAGGGGGATTTGGGACGGAAACCCTGCACGGTGAAGGACCACAGCGTGCCGCGGCGGGGAAGGACGCGGTCCGCCATGTCCATCCGGGCGCACCTCGGGCACGACCGCTGGCGGGGAAAGGTCGTCGTCCCGCAGGACCGGCAGCCGCTGGCGACGAGGCTCGGCCCGTCATCGCCTTCGACGAACAGGCCGTCGTCCACCGGCCGTGTCCTTGTCACAGGTCCGCCTCCCCGCCGTCGAGCAGCTGCCGGGTGTGTTCGCCCAGGCGCGGCGCCCGTGTCGGCGCCACGGCCGGGAAGGACGAGAACCGGTAGGGGCTCATCGGGACCGGCGCGCTGACGCCGTCGTCGAGCTCGATTGTGGCGAAGAAGGCCCTCGCCCGCAGGTGCTCGTCGTCGAGGACGTCCTCGGGGGCGTTGACCGGCCCGATCGGCAGTCCCCGCCGCTGCCCCTCGTGGTAGGCCGTGGCGGAGTCCAGCAGGAGGAACAGGCATTCGATGAGTTCCTGGATGTGCGCGAAGTTCCGCTGGCGGTGGGCCAGGCCGCGGTAGGCGGCATCGGTCAGGTCCGCGGCCACGCCGACGCTTTCCATCCAGGAGACCAGCGCATCCCAGGGCTTCTGGTCGGCGAGGATGAGCGCGAAGTACACCCACCGGTCGTCCGCGCAGCGGAACAGCGCCGGCTGGGTCGGCACGGGTTGCGCGTGCCGGCAGGTCTGGCGTCGCACGAGGACGCGTGGGTAGAACCAGTACGGGTTCGCCAGCTCCCCGCTGACGGCGAGGGACTCGTGCATGGACACGTCCACCAGCTGCCCGGCGCCGGTGCGCTGCCGGTCGAGCAGGGCCAGCAGCAGGCCGCAGTGCGCGAAGCTCGCCGCGGTGTGGTAGCCCTGGTTGCCGCCGGGCCGGATGGGCGGGATGGTGTGGTCGTCGTAGCCGCAGCTCGCCAGCGGGCCGCCAGCGGCCAGGCCGACCAGGTCGGACGTGCGGTAGTCCGCCCACGGGCCGTCCAGCCCGAACGGGGTGACCGACAGGATGACCAGCCGTGGGTATTCGGCCAACAGTCGGGAGTAGTCAAGGCCGGCCGCGGCGATCTCGCTCGGCCGCAGGGTGACGAGCAGGACATCCGCGCCGGCGAGCAGGCGGTGTAACGACGCCCGGCCCGATTCCGGCCCGTCAAGGACGACGCTGCGCTTACCGAGGTTGTAGTACCAGAATGTCAGGCTTGTGTCGGCGCTGACGACACCGCGGGCGAAGGGGCCGGCCTGGCGCGTCGGTGACCCCTGGGGTGGCTCGACCTTGACGACGTCGGCACCCAGCTCCGCGAGCAGTTTCCCGGTGTGCTCACCGGCGGGGTCACCGGCCCACTCGACGACCGTCAGCCCCGAGTAGGGGAGCGCGGGGGAGCCGGCCGCCGCGGGCGGGGAAGCGGGGGGCATGTCAGATCACACCCGCCGCGGCGAGGCCAGCCATCTCGTCGGCGGACAGGCCGAGGAGCTCGGTGAAGACGTAGGCGTTGTCCTCGCCGAGCAGGGGAGCCGACCGCCAGTTGTCCTGCTCGATATGGGAGAAGGCCACCGGCGTTCCCTCGAAGCGCGCCGGGCCGATCACCGGGTGGTCCAGCTCGAAGAAGATGCCACGATGGGCGAGCTGCGGGTCGATCTCGTTGAGGTCGCGCGCGTCCTGGACGGCACCGGCGCAGACGCCGTTGTCCTGCAGGAGCGTCATGATTTCGTGTGGCGATCGCTGCTGTGTCCATGCGCTCAGGTGGGCGTCGAGCGCGTCGGAGTGGGCAAACCGGCTCTGCTGGCTGGCGAAACGTGGGTCCGCGGCCCAGCCGGGGCTGCCGAGGACGGTCACCAGGCGCTGCCAGTCGGCGTCGTCGAAGACCGCGACGGCCACCCACCGGTCCGCACCGGCACAGGGGTACACCCCGTGCGGGGCGGCTGGCGGATGCTCCAGCCGGTTCCCCAGGGGGAAGCCCGGCCGGCGGGTCGGTCGCGCGTTCACGGTGACGTCGAGCAGGTCGGGACCGAGCAGGCAGACGCCGGCCTCCACGGCGGAGACATCGATTTCCGTGCCCTTCCCCGTCGCGTTGCGATGCAGGACCGCCATGAGCAGAGCCGCGCTGTTGCAGTAGGCGGCCTGGTTGTCCATGTAGGACAGGCCCCATCCCGAAGGCTCCCGGCCGGGCAGGCCGCTGATGAAGGACAGCCCGCTGACCGCCTGCACCACCGGCCCGTAGCTGCGGTAGGAGTGGTGCGGGCCGCTCTGGCCGAAACCGCTCATGTGGGCGTAGATGACCTCGGGGCACAGCGCCCGCAACCGTTCGTAGGTCAGGTTCCAGCGGTCCATGACGCCGGGGGCGAAATTCTCCGTCACCACACTGCTTGCCGCGATGAGCCGCTCCGCCAGCTCCCGGCCTTCGGCTGAGCGCATATTGATCGTTACGCCGAGCTTGTTGCGGTTGTAGTTGTTGAACAGCCCGCCCTTGTCCGGATCGGGATGCGGATCCTCCTCCCCGAAGGAACGGGGATCATTCTTGTAGAACGGCAGCCGACGTGGCATGTCGAGGCGGGTCCGGTCTTCGATTTTGATGACTTCGGCGCCGAAGTCCGCGAGCATGCGGGTGGCGACGGAGCCGACGCCCATCCAGCAGAAGTCGGCTATGCGGATACCGGTCAGCGGCCCGCGGCGGGCCCGGGGCCTCCGTTGCCGCGTCTGCCGCGTCGAGTCCCGCGTCGGCGACTGCTGAGTGTCCACCGTGCCGCCTCCCTGGGGTCGGATGCGCAGCCAACTGTATTTCTCATGATGAAACGCCGCAAGCCCCTGATCGCGCCATGTCCGCCCCGCTGCCGGCGGGCCGGGCCGGGTGACTCTTGTGGCTTTTCATCATGACGAATATCGTGCCAATCCGATATGGATCGATCACGTGCCGGTGCGGCCCCACGGCCCCGCGGGTGTGCGGGCGGGGCGGACCGGGTTGGGAGGAGCCAGCAGTGACTGGTAGCCGGGAATGGCACCTGGTCCGCCGTCCCACCGGGTGGCCGACGGACGACGACGTGGCCTTGGTGGAGGTTGACGTACCCGGCCCCGGGCCGGGCGAACTCCTCGTGCGCAACACCGCGATGTCGGTGGAGCCGTATATGCGCGGCCGGATGAGCGAGGCGGTCTCCTACACCGAGCCCTACGCGCTCGGCGCGCCGATGCTGGGACACGCGGTCGGCACGGTGATCGCGTCCGGTGAGCCTGGCATCCCGGCCGGCCGGTCCGTGGTCCACCAGGCGGGATGGCGGGAGTACGCGCTGGTCCCCGCCGCGGCCGCCGAACCCGTCGACACGGACGCTTTTCCCGCCTCCACCTACCTCGGCGCCCTGGGCATCACGGGCATGACCGCCTATGTCGGGCTGTCGCACGTCGCCGCGTGCAAGCCCGGGGAAACCGTGTTCGTCTCGGCCGCGGCCGGCGCGGTGGGTGCCACCGCCGGCCAGATCGCCAAAGCCATGGGCTGCCGAGTGATCGGCAGCGCGGGCGCTGAGGCGAAGGTTCGTTTCCTCACCGAGGAGCTCGGATATGACGCGGCGTTCAACTACCGTGACTCGCCCGTGCGGGCGTCGCTCGCCGTGGCGCTGACGGAGGTGGGCGCGGACGGCCTGGACGTCTACTTCGACAACGTCGGGGGAGAGCAGCTGGAAGCCGCGATCCGGGTCATGCGCCCGTTCGGCCGCATCGCGCTCTGCGGGGCGATCTCCACCTACAACGCGACCGAACCCGTGCCCGGTCCGCGCAACCTGCTGCTGATGATCTGGCGCCGGCTGCGGATGACAGGCTTCCTCGTCAGCGATCATGCTGACCAGCACGCCGCTTTCACCGGTGACATGTCGCGCTGGCTGCGGGCGGGCGCGGTCCGCAGCGTCGAGACGGCTGTCCACGGCGGTGTCGAGGCCGCCTGGCCGGCGTTCCTGGCGATGCTGCGCGGTGACAACGTCGGGAAGATGATCGTCCATTTCGGCTCGTCCGCGGTCGGTGACGTGGATCACTGATCGCTCTTGACAAGACTAGTTCGTTATAAGGAATCTGTCCCCAGCCTCGGCCGCGGCCGTCGACGGGGGGTGGGACGCGCGGCCGGAAGCGACACACCGGAACGGGGCACCAGGCGGGTGGCCCCACCGTGGGTACCGGGCTGCTCCGGGGCGGGGCCCGGCACAGCGGCCCAGCGTGGCCCGCTCGCACCGCGACCGGGTTTCACCATCTCAGGAGGAGAACGGATGACAATCGTGAGGACGTTCGAAGACGTCCGCGACCGCGTCAACATCAGTGACACGCTCTGCCGCTACTGCTCCACGGTCGACCAGAAGGACTTCGTCGGCTTACGCGCGGTCTTCGCCGAGGACGCCCGGATGCGTTTCTGTCTGGGCGGTACGTGGAACGAGTGGGTCGAGGGCGCCGACGCCATCGTGGCGTGGATCGACAAGATGACCGCGGACCACGGTTTCCAGCACCACCTGCTGTCCGTCTACCACGTCGACATCGAGGGCGACCAGGCCTCGACGCTCGCCTACCTCACGTCCCACCAGGTCGCCGCCGGCGATCCCGACCAGGTCATGCAGATGTCCAGCCGTTACCGCAACCGGCTGCGCCGGGACGGCGACGGCTGGGTCATCACCCAGATCGAGCTCGAGGTCGGCTGGATCGAGATCCGGGCCTTCGACCAGAGCCAGGCGATCGGCTGATGCCGGCGTCCACGTCCACACCGGAGTCCACACCGGAGTCCACACCGGAGTCCACGGCGGGCGGCATGCCACCTGCCGGCAGCTGCCCGGTGATCAACTATGACATCATGTCCCCGCGGCCGGTGCTGACCGCCGTCCGGGAGATGGCGCAGCTGCGCGAGGCCGCCCCCGTCTGCTGGAACAGCTTCGGGACCGGTTTTTGGATGCTCACCCGTTACGAGGAGTGCCGGGAGGCGTATCAGGCCCCCGAGATCTTCGGTAGTGATTCGGTGATCGTCCTGGACCCGAACCCTGGCTACCGCTGGATTCCGACGAATGTCGCCCCGCCCGAGCACAGCCGGTACCGCCAGATCCTCAACCGGCCCTTCTCACCCCGCACGGTCGCGGGTATGGCCCCCCGGATGCGCGAACTGTGCAACCAGACCATCGACACCTTTGTCGGCAGGGGCGGCTGCGAGTTCGTGGCCGACTTCGCGGCGGTGTACCCGACCCGGGTCTTCTTGTCGATCATGGGTCTGCCCGCGGCCGACGACATGCTGTTCGTCGACTGGGTGGACACGATCTTCGACGCCTTCAGCGATCCCGCGGGCCAGGCCCGGACGATGGCGGCGATGGGCGCGATGACGGAGTACTTCGTCAGGGTGGTCGCGGACCGGCGGGCGGCCCCGCGTGATCCGGCGGCGGATTTCGTCAGCTACCTCATGACGGAACGCTACGAGGATCGGCCATTGCGCGACGACGAGATCCTGCAGATGTGCGTCGTGCTCGTCCTTGCCGGTCTGGACACCGTCAAGAGCCAGCTGAGCTACTCCTTCCACCATCTCGCGACGACACCGGAGCACCGGCGGCGGGTGGCGACCGACCCGGCCGTGGTGCCCACGGCGGTGGAGGAGTTCCTGCGGGCCTTCCCGATCATTCAGGACGGCCGCAAGGTCACCCGCGACGTGGAGTTCCACGGCTGCCCGATGAAGAAGGGGGACATGGTGCTGCTGACGCTGGGCGCGGCCATGCGCGACCCCCGGTCCTTCCCGGATCCCGAGCGGGTCGATCTCGACCGTACGGCCAACCGGCACATCTCCTTCGCGGCCGGGCCGCACCGGTGCCTCGGCTCCCATCTCGCTCGGGCCGAGATGGCCGTCGCCCTGCGGGAGTGGCACCGGCGTATCCCGGACTACCGGCTCGCCTCCGCCGAGCCGGTGCTCGAGCGCGGTGGCGCGGCCGGGCTGGTCGCGCTGCCGCTTGCCTGGGAGCGGTCATGACCGCCGAGCCGACGACCGAGGAGGAGCGCGCCGTGGAGATCATGATTGATCCCGCCCGCTGCACCGGGCACGGCCGCTGCTATTCGCTGGCTCCGGACGTGTTCGACGCCGATGACGATGGCTTCTCCCAGCCACGAGGCGTTGCCTTCGCCGCGGCCGCCGACCGGGCGCAGGCGGCGTGGCTCGGTGCCCGCTCGTGCCCGGAGGAAGCGATCACGGTCATGGCCGTCGAGCGGACCGGCGAAAGCCGCGACCTTGCTGAATTTCCTCATAAGAAATAATGTTCGTCACATCAGGGCGCTCATAGGCCGGGGCGACCGCCATGCCCTCGGTGCCCCGGCAGGTGCCCCCGAGAACGGTGAAGGGAACGGTGTCATGGCCGAGGCGTCGGTGATCGACGGCATCAGGGTGATCGACACGGATACCCATGTGATCGAACCCGCTGATCTGTGGACGTCGCGGATCTCCACGGCGAAGTGGGGTGACCTGGTCCCGCACGTCCGCTGGGACGACGACCGCCAGGAGGAGGCGTGGTACTTCGGCGACGCGCGCCTGTCGGCCACGGCGGGCGGGGCGATGGCCGGCTGGGGCGAGTTCCCGCCGAAGCACCCCCGCCGGCTCGCCGACGTCGACCCGGCGCTGTGGAACGCCCCCGACCGGCTGCGCAGAATGGACGAGTACGGGATCTGGGCCCAGGTGCTCTACCCCAACGTGGCGGGGTTTGGCACCGGGAGGTTCCTCGGGCTCAAGGACCCCGAGCTGATGCTGCGCTGCATCCAGGCGTACAACGACTACCAGACCGACTGGGCGAGCGCGGACCCGCGTCGCCTGCTGCCGATGGCGGCGCTGCCCTTCTGGGACCTGGCGGCGAGCGTGGCCGAGATCGAGCGGACGGTCGCGATGGGGCACAAAGGTGTGATCATGGCCCAGGAGACCGAGTTCTTCGGCCTGCCGCTGCTCGGTGATCCCCACTGGGACCCGATCTGGGCGACCGCCCAGGACCTCGGCGTCCCGGTCAACTTCCACATCGCCTCAGGTGACCTCTCGCTGATCGAGAAGAACGTCCCCGGTAACGGGATGCACGCGAACTACGCCTCGGTCGGGGTCTCCTTCTTCATGGGCAACGCCCGGGCCATCGCGACCGTCATCTGCGCCGGGATCTGCCACCGCTTCCCGCGGCTGAACTTCGTCTCGGTCGAGAGCGGCATCGGCTGGCTCCCGTACGCCCTGGCCGCCCTGGACTGGCAGTGGCGCAACTGCGGCGTTCCACTTGAACACCCCGAGTACGACCTGCTGCCCAGCGAGTACTTCCAGCGCCAGATCTTCGGCTGCTTCTGGTTCGAGCGGGAGACCGCCCGGCAGGCGATCGAACTCCTCGGTCCCGACAACTTCCTCTACGAGACCGACTTCCCGCACCCGACGAGCATGTCGCCTGGTCCGGCGAGCGCGGCGGTCCGACCGGACCTGTTCATCGCGGCGGCGTTCGCGGACCTGCCCGGCGATGTGTCCCACAAAATTCTGCACGACAACGCGGCCCGTATCTACCACCTGGACTGACCTGAGAGCGTGTGTGAGATCGGGCTTGCGATCAGTGAGCCGGAATGACGATCTCACACACGCTCTGAAGCCCACGACAGCGGTGCGGTGCTGGCGATGCGGATGGAGATGGCTGATTGCTGTTGGTCACGAGTGTTTGACCTTCTCCTGTAGTCAACAGTGTTGACGACTCACGCCCGCGATTTGATCTTTAATGTTGACCGTTCCTTGTACGCGAGCTGGCCAGCCTGCTTTGCTGGCAAAAAATCGATGATTGTCAGCTGGATCCGCGACAGCTCGCCTTGCGGGCGACGCGAGCCGGCGTGACGGAGGTGCACGTGCCCGTTGATTTTGATCACGGCCCGGTGGTCGACGATCTCACCCGGCGTACCGCCGAATTTGTGCGGACCGTCGTCATGCCCGAGGAGGAACGCTTCGGGGGCGTTGCCGCGCGCGGCGGCGACGCGATGCGCGCACGGCTCCAGCAGGCAGCCAAGGATGCGGGGATCTTCGCCCCGCACGTACCGGCGCTGTACGGCGGGCACGGCCTGGACATGCGCGGCCGGGCGCCCGTGTTCGAGGAGGCGGGCTACTCGCTGTTCGGCCCGCTGGCGCTGAACATCGCCGCTCCCGACGAGGGCAACATGCACCTGCTCGAGGTCATCGCGACGGCCGGGCAGAAGGAGCGCTACCTGCGGCCGTTGGCAACCGGTGCGGTGCGTTCCTGCTTCGCGATGACGGAGCCCGCGCCCGGAGCGGGGTCGGATCCGACCGCGCTGACCACACGCGCGGTGAAGGACGCGGGCGGTTGGCGGATCGACGGCCGCAAGTGGTTCATCAGCGGCGCGGACGGCGCCGGATACGCGATCTGCATGGCCCGCACCTCGGGCGAGCCGGGGCAGCGCGGCGGGGCGACGATGTTCCTCGTCGACGCGGGCAACCCTGGCATGAAGATCGTCCGTCATATCGAGACCCTGGACGAAAGCCTGTACGGCGGCCATTGCGAGGTGCTGTTCGACGGCTGCATGGTAGCGCACGAGGCTGTGCTCGGCGAGGTGGACAAGGGCTTCGACTACGCCCAGGTCCGCCTCGGCCCGGCCCGGACGACCCACTGCATGCGTTGGCTGGGTATTGCCCGGCGGGCCCAGGACATCGCCGTGGCCAGGGCCGCGGACCGGCGGCTGTTCGGTTCCCGGCTGGCGGAGCTGGGCATGGCTCAGGCGATGATCGCGGATAACGAGATCGACATCGCCGCGTCCCGTGGGCTGATCATGCAGGCCTGCTGGGAGCTCGACCAGGGCCGTTCCGGAGCCCAGTCGACCGCGATCGCGAAGACCTTCACCGCCGAGGCCGTGTGGCGGGTCGTCGACCGCTCGCTGCAGATCTGCGGCTCTCTCGGTATCTCCGGGGATGTGCTGTTGTCGCGCTTCCTGCGCGAGGTGCGTCCCTTCCGCATCTATGACGGACCGTCGGAGACCCATCGCTGGGCGATCGCCCGCCGGGTGGTCCGTCGGCACCATGACAGCCGTCCAGACGCACCATGACGGCTGGTAGCGCCAACCTGTTTCCGGTTGTTGTCCGTGGGCTGCCTGGCCGGATGGTTAACACGAACGGTAACCAACTTGCGGCGAAATTCGCGGAAAATTAGGCCTTGCGGTCACAGGGCGTAGTTCGCTACCGTGGCCGGGCTCTCAGTAGCACCGGGCCGGACGCCGAGTTCTGCCCTCGGCCCGGTGTCCCCTCCTCACCATCGCCAGGGCAGAAGCGGGGGACCCAGGTCCCGCCGGGCGTCGTTGCCACTACGACGTCCTTGGGGTGAAGCCGGCCGCACATCCCGTGCGTGCCGACCGGGCTTCCCGGCCCGAACCCGACAGCTAACCTCGCAGGCGTACGGGAAGGATCATCGTTGCCTGCAGATCAGGCGTGCTCAGATCCGGCCGACACGATTATTTCCCGCCGCGGTCGTCACCGTGCGCAGCCGGTCAAGCCCAGTTTTGGCCGTCGCTCCGCGCGCGCCGTGGTTGCCGCCGCGGCTACCGGTACCGTTGCCCTGACCGCTTTGTCAGCCCCAGCGCTGGCAAACGACACCGGGGCCGACAGCCCGACCGATGCGCCCCAGGCCACCGCCGCTGTGCCGGCCTGGGCCGGTGACACCACCGCCGCGGGAGCCACCGGGACAGCCCCCGCGGAGCCCGGTCCGGCCACGGGCGCCACGGGGGCCACGGGGGCGGAGGAACCGGCACGTGGGCTGGCGGGGCAGCAGGACCAGAACAGCGCGTCAACGCAGCAGGACAGCGCGTCGCTGTCCGCCGGGAGCCTCGGCGAGAAGGTTGTCTACCTGGCATCGAAGCAGGCGGGTAAACCGTATGCGTGGGGCGCGCAGGGCCCGAACTCCTTCGACTGCTCTGGTCTTGTCCAGTACATTTACAAACAGCTCGGCCGCAGTGTGCCGCGGGTGACCGACGCCCAGTACGCGGCGTCGCGGAAGATATCGCAGGATGCCAAGCAGCCCGGCGATCTCATTTTCTTCGGTCAGCCCGGAAACATCTATCATGTGGGAATCTACGCCGGGAACGAAATGATGTGGGCCGCGCCCCACAGCGGCACCGTCGTTCGACTGCAGAAGATTTATTCCGCGAGTTATCTGGTCGGCCGGCTGGGGTGATGACCGGGCCGGACCGCCAGGCGGGTACGCGCCGATCAACGTTACTGATCCGATCAACGATACTGAGGTGAACTGGCTGCTCATGTCCAGTGGAACACTATCCAGCGGAACACACCGAAGAAGTCACCGGAAAATGCGAGGAAAAAGCCACCGGAAGCAGCCCGAACGCAACCGCGGCGCGGTGGCTGCCGCCGCCGGTGTCATCGGCGCGACGGCGGGCATGATGCTGACCGCGAGTCCGGCGAGCGCGAGCCCCGTGGCTCCGCCCAGCACGAGCGCTGTCGCTCCAGGAATTGTTTCTGACGCTGCCATCGCCGGTGCTGGCAGGAACGCGGGGCTGGCTGGCTGCGCCGGGATACCGCTGGGAACCTGGGTCGCGGTCGCACTGGCCGAGTCCGGCGGCAACCCGGACGCGCACAATTCCAGCGGCGAGGATTCCCGCGGACTATGGCAGATCAATATGCGGGCGCATGCGAGCTGGGTCGGCGGGGCGGATCTGTTCGATCCAGCCGTCAACGCACAGGCCGCCAGGCGGGTATGCGACGTGCAGGGCATCGGAGCATGGAGTACGTACACCAACGGCTCCTACCGCCGGTACCTCGGGCGGGGCGCGGCGGCTGCCGCCGCTGTCGGCGCGGGCGGTGACAGCGGAGCAAGCGCTTACCTGGCCGTTCCCAGCGGCCCTGTCAACACTTCTGCCCAGGCCGGCGCGCCCGGTGTGGCAATGGCACGACCGGACGCGCCGGCTCCCCGCACGCAGGTGGTTCGTTACAGTTCCCGCCTGCGTCCTGGTGTTCGTCAGATTCAGCGGCGGTTGGCCGGGTACGGCTACCCGGTCGCGGTGGACGGGAATTTCGGGCCGCGCACCACTGGAACAGTAAAGGCCTATCAGCGCCGGCACGGGCTGGTGGCCGACGGCGTTGTCGGTCCGCGGACCCGCGCCGCGCTGTTCCATTCCGCCGCTTAGTGGTCGTTGAGCGCTCGTTGAGCGGTCGACAAGAGGGGAGGCGGCGACGCACGGGCACCCCGGCACCCCGGTCGCCGCCTCCGGCGTTATCCCTGCGCATGGGTATCACGCTGGGCATATACAGTTCGCGGCAAAGCGCGGTTTTCCGCAGAAAATCCGCAACGGAGGATATGGATATCTGTGCCCCTGTTGCCGGGCGCTCGTGATTTCCGGTTGACTCCTGGTTCGGGTGTCGTAGATTGAGAGGCTCCGGCAACAGGACTGTCCGGCTCGCGCCGCCCGGGCGGCGCCTCGCGTCGTTGTCGTCGGTCCACGCCCAATGCCAGGGCGCATCCTTCCGCGGCCTCGCGATCCATCCACCCGGACGCCGCTGCCTGATCGAACGCTCTGCTGCCGGAGCCTCTCATGGCTGAAAAACGACGACTCGTGGTGGAGGCGATCGAATGGAGCAGCAGCAGGCGCAGCAGGTTGAGCAGTATCTACGGCAGAACTGGCGGGAGATCCGGTATCAGATACTTGACCAGTTCGTCCAGGTGAGCACCGCGGACCTCGAAGCCGTCTCCAGTGTCAACGACCTCGTTCGGCGGATCGCGGACAGATCGCACTATACCGAGCCGTACATCGAGGCACGCCTACGCGAACTGGTCGGTGTCACGGCGGGCACCGGCCAGGCGGCACAGGCCGGCGGCGAGGCCGGGCCAGCGGGCGCCGAAGCCGAGCAGCCGGGCGCCGAAGCCACCGGCGACGAGCAGGCCGAGCCCCTCGGCGGGTCCCGGCAGGCGTTCGGCGGGCCGGAGCAACAGGCGGATTCTGAGTGAGAACAGTCCACGGCTGATCCCGGCCAGGGCACAAGCGCCCTGTTGCCGGGCGCGCATAGCCTCCCGGTGCCGCTCGGGTGGCACGTGTGGACCAGCGCGACATCACGGGCGCGGACGGCGGCGGATACCGCGCCCAGACCGCGATCATAGCGTCGGTGTGTGCGGACCGGATACACAGAGCACCCCAGCGGGCCGCCGCTGGGGGTGCCTGCCGGCTTGGGGCCTATGCTCTTCTCTGATCACCATGATGGCCTGTACTGTCACAAACAGCAGCAGACATTCAGGGGGGGCTTAGTTGCTGCGAAGAGGCCATTATTGCCGCACAGTGGGTGAAACGGGCGTTGCCGGGCGAGGCCCGGCCCGATTATGGGCGTTGTTGCCTGCGGCCGGGGCGGCCGTCAGCGTCGTAGGCCTGCTCCTGACACTTGCCCTGGGGTCGTTCATCCTCCGTTGGGGGGTGCCGCCGGTATCCGCGTTTGCCCCACTGGGAGCTGCGGGTGACACCGCCTTTGCGATCCGTGTCGTTGAGCTGCCGGAGAAGGTCGACCGAAGCGTTCTGGGAAATCTGAACACCCTGCTCAAAGGCATACCGGAAACTGGCGGAGCCGTTGTGGTGCGGGTGGCCCGCGCCGCCACGCTGGCCAATGACCCCACCACGCTGACCGATCTGGACTCGATCTTCCGTCGTCGTGCGGTGCTCGCCGTTCAGGCCGTGTCGTCTCAGGCCGTGTCGCTGGCTGGGCCCGCGACAGGCGGTCCAGCGGATCTCGGGACGGCTGGCTCGCTGCTGCTGGCGATTGCCGACCACCGGTTCGCTGACTGGGACCAGGCCCGCGGTGCGCTGTCCCATAACCACGGGCTGGCGCCGTCCTGCGCGAAGGAATGTCAGGAGCAGGTGGCGGGCACCCCGGCGGAACGGACCGCGGGCATGTACACGACCAGCGGTGATTCCTTTTTCCTGGCTGTCGTCCTTGGGCGGGTGTCACAGGTGGAGACGCTGGGTAGCCTGGCCGATCCGGCTCAACCGTCCGCCAGCCCTTCCCCGACGGCGCAACCGACCGTGACCCCGCCGGGGTCCCCGCCGGCTCAGCCCCATTCGGTACTGTCATCGATACTGTCGACGCTGGCCTATGTGCTGGTTGCGGGCGTGATGCTCGTGCTTGGCTTCGCCATCGGCCGCCGGCGCGGGGACCATGCCGGGGAGGAGCCCGCCAGTGACGCGGACAGCATGGACGGGGGGCGGGCCCAATCACGGCCAGTGTCACCTGTCGCGCCGCCAAACATAGCCGTCAGCCAGCTCGGCACGGTGCATTCCGCTTTTGGCCCGCAGGGTTATGTCGCGGTCGACGGGGGGCTCTACCGGGCCCGATGGATGGGGGGTCCCGACGCGCCTCGGCCCCGCGTCGGCAGCCAGGTGGTGTTGAGGACGCACGAGGTGGATGGGTTGCAGGCGTGGCCGGCGCAAGGCCGCTCCGGGCCTCGTCCATAGCGTGCGCTGAGACATCCGGCGCGGTTCGGAGCCCATGATCGTGTTTTTTCGGCCTACTGGAACTGGGAACGGGGACAGATCACACCATGGCACCTCGTAACAGCCCCGACCGGGCAACGGACCGCCGTCAGCCACGGGACGTTATTGGGAACATCCCCATTCCCCGGCCCAGTCATCGCGTGCTCGTGGTCCTCTGCATGGACACCTCCTATTCCATGCGCGGCGAGGCGATCGACAAGCTCAACGACGCGCTCGCCAGCTGGGCGCGAAGCATGCACGCGGGCGAGAAGATGGCGGCGACCACCGAGTTCGCGCTCATAACGTTTGGCGCCGGGGGAGTGCGCAAGTGGCGTGGGGACGAGAGTTTCGATCCGCGCAGCGACCGGACTCCGTTCGTCCCGGCCCATAGTTTTCGGCCACCGAAGCTGAGCGCTGACGGCGTGACACCGCTGGTTGAGGCGATTCGGCTCAGTATCTCGGTTATCGAAGCACGTAAGCGGCAGCTGGCCCAGGAAAAGGTGACCTGGAAGCGGCCGCTCGTCTGGCTTGTCACCGATGGCAGGCCGACCGACGAGGAGGGGAAGCCGGCGTCGGACTGGCACCCGCTGGCAGGAGAGATTCGCGGCCTGGAGGCGGCTCAGAAGCTTGCCCTCTTCGCGATCGGCATCCCACCCATCGACGATCTGGGCCAGGAAACCCTGCGCGCGTTCGCGCCGGAACGAAACATGGTATACGGCCGGTTCGATTTCAGTGACATCCTGCTGCAACTGGACCGCAGCGTGGAGGATCCCAACTACAAGCTGCGCGGTTACCAGCCGAGGCAGGCGTGACCTCCGGCCGGCAGCCCGCCCGGCAGCCCGCGCCCACGGGAAGAAGCGCGGGCGGCGTCCGGCCCTACCGTTGGCGTATCCGGGGGGCCAGCGTCCAGGGCTATTCACACGTGCGGGAAGGGAAATGGTGCGAGGATTCGTTCGCGCACCTTTCACTGTACGAGCGGGGATCCCTGCCCGACGTCCACGTGCTGGCGGTGGCCGACGGCGCCGGATCCGCCCCGCGGTCAGCCGAGGGATCCCGGCTCGCGGTCGCGATGGCCACCCGGCTGGTGCGCGACCGGATCCACCCCAGCGGCCGGCCCGCGACCGCGCCTGACCTGCGCCAGCTGTTGGCAGCCGCGCATGAGGAAATCGTCACGGAGTTTCGTCGAGTTGTCACCGCGGTCGCCGGGCGGGAGCACATCGGCGAGTTCGCGACGACACTGACGGTTGTCGTGCTTGCCTATCCCCTGATCGGTTATCTGAGCATCGGAGACGGCTTCATCGTCGTCCGCACCGGTGAGGGGGGACAGACCAACCTGCATCTGCTCGACGCCGGGAGCGCTGACCCCGAGCACGCCAGCCAGACGGTCTTCCTGACCTCGGACACGAGCCGGGCTGCCCGGGTGAACGCGGTCTACGACCCGTGGATCACCGGTGTGTTCATGTCGACCGACGGTCTGATCCCCGTCACACTGCGACGTGACCCGGAGGGCCGGCTGGCGGTGGCTACCGAGCCGGTGATCGACACCGTGCTCGGATTACTCGACGATGATCATTTTGATGCCTCCGGGCTCGTCCAGCTGCTGCTGCGGGAGGCGGTCACGGAAGTGACCCAGGACGACACGACGCTGCTGGTGGCGGTCCTGTGTCGGTGACCGAGATTTTTGTGGACGGACGCAGGCTGACCTGTTCCACTGTCCTCGGCAGCGGAACCGAGTCGATTGTCTACGCCGTGGATGCTGATTCCCGGCAGGCCGTGAAGATCTACCGGGAGCCCGACGCCGAGCGCGGCCGCCGGCTTGAGCACATGCTCCGGGCTTTCACCGCGTCGCAGTTCGTCGAGCCTGGATCCGGCCATCCGGGACTGGTATGGCCGCAGGAACTGGCCCGCGATTCCGCCGGGGCGGTGCTCGGGTACGTCATGCGCCGTTCCAACGATCATCCGCTGAGCACGCTCCTGGAGCACCTCACCCGCCTGACAGTATTCCCGGACAAGGACTGGAGATTCCTGCTGGGGGTGGCCAGCAACCTGGCTCAGCTGGTCGCGATCCTGCATGACCAGGAGATTGTCGTGGGTGATCTCGCGCCATCCAACATCCATGTCCGGGCGGACGGCCTGATCAGCTTTCTTGACTGTGACTCGCTGCAGTTCTCCCATGCCGGCGAGGTGTTCTCATGCCATACCGTTACCCCGGAATACGCCGCACCTGAACTGCTGCCCGAGCTGGCGGGGCCCAAGAGCGTCGCAACGGACAGGTTTACCCTCGCCGTGCTGGTGTGCCAGCTGCTGCTGTGCGGGGACCATCCGTTTCACGGTATTCCGGCTCGGCCGCTGGATGTCGACCCGTCGCCGGAGACGAACATCCAGTACGGCATCACCGTCCTGACGGCGCCGAGCGAGGTCGAGGTTCCGGCCGAGGCGATTGCGCCCAGCGTGCTCCCGCCGCGGGTCGCGGAGCTGGCCAGGCAGGCGTTCGGGGCCGGCCACGCCGTGGCCGGGACGCGCCCCGCCGCGCAGGAATGGGCCGAAGCGCTCGATCTCGCCTGGGCTGATGTGAAAAGCTGTGACGCCCGGCCGGAGCACACCTACAGCGGGCATCTGGCGGAATGCCCGTGGTGCGGGCGGGCCGAAGCGGGCCAGTTCGACCCCTTTCCGCTGTTGACGGACAGCGTTGTGGACGCGTCCGGTACGTCCAGGACGAAGGCCGCCAATGTTTTTCTCGTGGTCGGGGCTCTGCTGATCGCCGTGCTGGTAATCCTGCTCCTCGCGACCCGATAGCGGCCCGCCTGATGGCAGTCCACTCGATAGCGGCTGTTCGACGGCATTTGGCCGACAGCGCGCCGGCGGGCCGGTGGGCGCGTTCCGATGAGATCGGCAGAAGGAAGTAGCTGTGTACGGTCGAACCACCTTGATTCCCTTCTACCTCGTGGTGGATGTCTCGCAGTCGATGGACGGGCCGCGCCTGGACACGGCGAACCTCATTCTGCGGCGGATCGGGGAGGCGCTGGCGCACGATCCGGTCGCCGCGGCGCGGGTCCGGGTTGGTGTGATTGATTTTGCCGGTGGCAGCCGCACGGTACTTCCGCTCTGCGACCTGCTCGACACGGCGACGCTCCCGCGCCTGGCATGCCGTGATGACGGCACCCGGTATGCGCCCGCGTTCAACCTGCTGCGAGCCACCGTCGACCGCGACCGCCGTCAGCTGGAGGCCGACGGTTTTGCCGTGGGCCGGCCCGGGGTGTTCTTCCTCAGCGACGGCGAGCCCTTCGACGATCCCCCCGGCGCCTGGGAGGCGGCATTTGCGGCGCTGCTCAGGGAGTGCCAGAGCACACCGAACGTCATTCCCTGTGCCGTCGCCGACTCGAATCCAGAAATCATGCGGGCGCTGGCTCATCCGGCACCGACGGTGCCGTTGTTCATACAGAGCCGGTCAGCCAGTCCGGAAAGCGCGATAAAGAACCTGACTGAGATCATCGTACGGAGCGTCGTGGCTTCGGGCCACCAGGAGATGGTTGTGATTGATGAGACGGACGTCCATGCCCTTGACACGGTTATCGTCGATCCACCCGAGTCCTGGATCGATCCGGACAGCCGGTACTGAGCGGGCGGCATGAGATGGCAGGATGCCGCTGTCGCGCGGCAACAACTCGGCCGGGTCGAGCCACTGGGCCGCGGCGGCCAGGCGCGCATTTACCGGCTGCCCGATTTTGATCTCCCTGGGGTGGCTGTGCCACTCGTCTACAAGGAATATCATTCCGCCCTGGGGCGGGTGCCGCCCCAGGGCATGGCCAACATCATCGCATTGCGGCTGGCTTTGCCGGCGGAACAGCGTCTGTGGTTTGACACGCATCTGACCTGGCCGCTTCGCATCGTCGTCGACAACGGTGATGTCCCCGCCCGGGCGAGGGTGGCCGGGGTTGTGATGCGGCTCATACCCGATGCGTTCTTCCAGCTGTTCCCGACACCGGCGGGGCGGCCGGAGCGCCAGCCGAACGAGGCGCGATCGCTGTTCGTCGACCCCGCCCGGCTACGATCTATCGGCCTGCCGCTCCCGAGCCGCGCGCAGCGCTGGTGGCTGTGTCTGCGGCTGGCTTATCTCGTGGCGTTTCTGCACAATCAGGGCATTGTTTTCGGTGATATCTCCGCCCGTAACGTCCTGTACCGCCTGTGGCCGACTCCGGACGTGCTTCTGGTGGACTGTGACGCGGTGCGAAAGGTCGGCAACGCGCCGGTCGTCGATCAGGGGCACACGCCGGACTTCTTTCCCCCCGCGGCGCATGAGCCCCAGTCGATCAGTTCCGATCTGTTCAAGCTCGGCCTGTTCATCGTCCGTGCCCTCGTGCCCGGCCGAATGGTCACCGCCGATGACGCCGTGGCCGCCGCCGGCGGTGTGCTGGACCGGACCGGCGTCGACCTGCTGCGGGCCAGCGTCTCCGGCGACCCGCAAGCCCGTCCCGCCGCGCTTGTCTGGTACCGGTACCTGCGATCCGGCGCGGGCTCGCATCCCACGACAGCGCCACTTGAGGACTGACTCGCCCGGCATGGGTGTGGCTCATTTTAGTCAACGGTGTTGACGGCGTTGGGCGTGCTATTTGATCTTTATTCTGACCGGCCGGCAGTGATATACCCATCATCCTGGGAGATCGAACGCCGTACCTGGAGCATGCCTTGTCCCACGATGCGAGAGGATCGCCGTATGGATGTTGGAGATCGGGTTGGGGATCTGTCGGGGACCGACGAGACAGGTGCGGTGCTGCGCCTGGCGGACCTGCTGGCCAAGGGCCGGTTGGTCGTCTTTTTCTATCCGGCGGCGATGAGCTACGGCTGTACCAGGGAAAGCTGCCATTTTCGCGATCTGGCGGACGAGTTCGCCGCGTTGGGCGCCGCTGTCATCGGGATCAGTGCCGACGATGTCACCCGGCAGGCCGCGTTCAGCGCGAAGCATTCTCTCGGTTTCCCGCTGGTCGCCGACACCAGCCGCGCACTTGCGCGGGCATTCGGTGTCCAGCGCAGGGCAGGGCCGAACAAGCGCGTCACCTTCGTCCTGCGGGCGGACGGCACGGTGCTTGCGCGCATCGGCTCCGAGCTGTCCATGAACCGGCATGCGGATGCCGCTCTGGATGCGCTGCGTGCCGACACCGCGTAGCTTTCAAGCCGCGGGCTCAGCGGTGGCGGTACGGGCGCTGGTGGCGGCTGTGGTGCGTAGGTTCAGTTCCCGCATGAAGAAGGAGAGCACGAAGGCGGCAAGCCCGATCGGGACCGTCCAGAGGTAGGCGTGGTCCATGCCATGGGTGAACGTGACGAGCGGTCCCGCATGGGGACCGTAGCGTTCGATGTCGCCGGCCACGTGCGAGCGCTGGTAGGCGATGATGATCGCGCCGAGGCTGGAGGCGCCCACCGCGCCGCCGAGCGTCCGCAGAAACGTAACGGCTGAGGTGGCGGTGCCGAGGTCCGCGATGTCGACACTGTTCTGCGTCGCCAGGACGGTGTTCTGGATGAACAGGCCCAGGCCGAAGCCGACGACGAACAGCATCGCGGACAGGAGCCAGCCGTTGGTGCCGACGCGGATGAGCGTGAGTAGGGCCATGCCCGCCGTCATGACCCCGGTGCCGGCGATGATGAAGATCTTGTAACGGCCCAGCTTGGTGACCAGCCGCCCGGAACCGACCGAGGTGATGAGCATCCCGGCGAGCAGCGGCAGTAGCCGCAGGCCCGACAGGGTGGGGCTGCTGCCGCGCACCAGCTGCAGGTACTGCGGCATGAAGATGATCGCGCCGAACATGATCGCGCCGGTGATGAGGGACAGCGTGCTGGTCACGCGGAAAACCGCGTTGCCGAACAGCCGCGGCGGCAGTATCGGCTCGGCGGCCCGCTTCTCCCAACCGGCGAACCCGACGATGAGGGCAAGCCCGGCGATGGCCACGATGAAGATTGTTTGTGTTATCCGAGCCTGTTGGCCGGCATCCTGCACGGCGATGAGAAACAGCGATACTCCGCCGACGAGCAGGAGGGCGCCGAAAATGTCCAGGCGGGCCGTGCGCCGCGCATAGTCGATTGTCAGCACTCTGCGTATGACGATGAGCGCAACGATGCCGACGGGGATGTTGACGTAGAACACCCACCGCCAGGAGGCCTGGTCGACGAGGAAGCCGCCGATCAGCGGGCCGAGGATGCTGGAGGCGGCGAACATCGCTCCGAAATAACCCTGGTAGCGGCCTCGCTCGCGGGGGGAGATGACGTCGCCGACGATGGCGAGCGCCAGTGAGATCAGACCGCCGGCCCCCAGGCCCTGCACGCCTCGGAAGATGATTAGCTGGATCATGCTCTGGCTGAGCCCGGCCAGCGCTGATCCCAGCAGGAAGATGACGATGGCGATCTGAAAGATTTTTTTTCTGCCGTAAAGATCGCCCAGCTTGCCGTAGAGCGGAGTGCTCGCCGTCGAGGTCAGCAGGTAGGAGGTCACCACCCAGCTGTAGAGGTCGGGGCGGTGGAAGTCCTCGCTGATCCGGGTCAGCGCCGTGGAGATGATTGTCTGGTCGAGGACCGCGAGCAGCATGCCGAGCATCAGCCCGGACATGATGGTCATGATCTGCCGGTGCGAGTACGCGGCGACGGCCTCGTCCGGTGCCGGGGCGGATTGCGGGGACGGCGTCTCGATGGTGGTGGCAGTCAAGGAATGCTGACCTCCCGGTAGAGGTGAGACGCCTGCGGGCGTCGCGCGGGCGATGCGTCGTGAGTATCTGTCATCCAGGCGATGAGGCGACCGCGGTGCGTGAAAAATTTGTTGCTGTATACAACTTTACCATAGGGGGCGCCGCTGAGGGTTTCTTGATCAAAAGTGTCTTTGATCAAATTCTGGTGATCGGCCCCGGTGGCGCGGGCCGCGTTGATATGATCATCATGGTGTTTCGGTAACGGATGAGTAACGGAGAGCGGTTCTAGTGGCACCCGCCTGACCGTCGGCTCACCCGTCCAGCACCACCCGTCCAGCACCGCTGGTCCGGCCGGAATCCACCCATCGGTGCACATGGAGGCTTGTCATGGTCGCGACCACCCACCACACGACGCTCATCATCGGCGGTGGCAGCGCCGGGGTTTCCGTGGCGGCTCGACTACGGCGTGCCGGTATCACCGACGTCGGTCTTGTCGAGCCAGCCGACACCCACTGCTACCAGCCACTGTGGACGCTCGTCGGGGGTGGGTGCGCGCCCCTCGCGAGCAGCGTCCGCCCCCAGGCCTGCGTCATGCCCGCTGGCGTCGCATGGGTCCGGGACCGCGCCGAGACGATCGACACCGACAACCAGGTCGTGACCACTGCTGGCGGTACCCGGATCGGCTATGAATATCTTGTCGTCTGCCCGGGAATCCAGCTCGACTGGACGGCGATCCCCGGCATGGGGGAGGCGGTCACCACCCCGTGGGTGTCAAGCAACTACACCTATGAGCTCGCGCCGAAGACCTGGGAGATAATCCGCTCACTGCGTTCGGGCACCGCTGTGTTCACCATGCCCGCCGGGCCGATCAAGTGCGGCGGCGCGCCCCAGAAGATCGCTTATCTGGCCTGTGACTACTGGCGTCAGCAGGGTGTTCTCGACGACATCCGGGTCGTGCTCGTGCTGCCCACCCCCAGCCTGTTTGGTATCCGGGAGTTCGCGGACGTGCTGGCGAAGGTCGCGGCCCGCTATCGCATCGAGGTCCGGGTCAGCAGCGAGCTCATCGAGGTCGACCCGGATGCGCGCCGTGCTGTCGTCATCGACCGTGTCACTGGCGCCACCGACGACATCGGTTACGACCTGATGCACCTCGTCCCGCCGCAGAGCGCGCCAGACTGGATCAAGAAAAGCCCGTTGGCGGACCCGACTGATCCAGCTGGGTACGTCTGCGTGGACAAGCACACACTGCAACACACGCGTTACCCCAATGTGTTTTCCCTCGGGGACTCCAGCGGCTCGCCGAACGCCAAGACCGGAGCCGCGGTCCGCAAGCAGGCCCCTGTCGTGGTCGCGAACCTCCTGTCGGTCATGACCGGTCAGCCGGCCGCGCGACAGTATGACGGCTATGCTTCGTGCCCGCTGACCACCGCGCGGAACAAGATGCTGCTCGCGGAGTTCGACTACAGCATGCGGCCCCATCCGACCTTCCCGCCGCGCCTGGTCAACGCGCAGAAGGAACGTCGCGACATGTGGTACCTCAAGCGCTATGGCCTGCCGCTGATGTACTGGAACCTGCTGCTCAAAGGCCTCGCCTGAGAGCGTGTGTGAGATCGGGCTCTCGATCAGTGAGCCGGAATGACGATCGCACACGCGCTCTGAGAGCCTGCCTGCCTGACGACCCGCGCGGCGGGGCTCCCGTGAGGACCCCCGCCAGCCTGACCTGGCCAGGGATCCCCACGGGGGGTCGACTCTGTCGGGACTAGACCAGATCATCCCCGGGTGCGATGCCCGCAAGGAGCGCGCGGACCTCGGCTTCCTGATAGCGGCGGTGGCCGCCGAGGGTACGGATCGAGGTCAGTTTCCCAGCTTTGGCCCACCGGGTCACCGTCTTGGGGTCCACTCGGAACATGGTGGCCACCTCGGCAGGTGTCAGCAGCGGAGCGGATTGTGGTGTTCGTGTCGTTGCCACACAGCCTCCCATCACAGAACGTCGATGTGTAATATACACACGGTTCTTCCTTCGAGGGCAATTCGGGCATGGCACGTCGGGGTCATGTGGTGACTAGTCCGGGCGCGTCCACGGTGGGAAAACTACTCTCGGTAATTATTCGGTGGGATCAGCCGGGGGTATGCCTACCAAAGGTCACCATGCCGCTTCTTTTGGTCAGGCAAGGGGTCGTGAGGCCGGGCGTCCGGTAGCCGGTACTTTAGTGATGCCGGCGGTACCTTCCAGGTACTTCGGGCCGTCGGTGCGGGCCCGCCCGGATTCGGCTTTTATGGACTTTTCGTTTTTTCGACCGGTCACCATGGGTACGGGTCAGCGCACTGGATGGGAGATAGATGGGCAGCGTGTCCGTAACGGGAGGCTCGATGGGTCGCGACGAGCGGCGACGGACTCGGACCGTGACGACCGGTGCCACGCTCGGTCTGCTGTTCCTGCTCGGTGGATGCGGCGGCTCCACGCCTGCCGTGCCCCCGCCGTCGGTGTCAGCGGCTGGCGCCTCCTCCGTCGCGGCCCTGCCCGCCGATCTGCCGACCGATCTGCCCACCGATCTTGATGTGGCCCGGCCGGCGGTCCCGACTGCGACGGCAAGCGCGGCGGCCAGCGCGAAGACGGGGCTCGCCGCGCTGCAGGGAACAGCCGTCCCCAAGCACTTCCCGTTTCCCAAGGGCGCGACGCCGACGGTCCTTGCCTCCGAGGGCACCGGAGTGACCCTCGCGTTGAGCGGTGTGACCGGGGACGCGGCGATCCGGTACTACCGGCAGGCGATGCCCGCCGCCGGCTATACCTTCCAGCAGCAGATCAAGTCCGACAGCTCGATGGAACTGATCTTCACGGGATACAATCAGAACGTCAGGATCTCCTCGGACGCTGCCGCCGGTGCCCAGAGCGTCACGCTGGTCTTCGGCCCGCAGTAGCGTCGCCGAGACCCGCGGTCAGCCAAGGCGTGAGCCGCACAGCGGCGTGGGCGGGACGGGCTGGAAGCGGCTGCCGTCCGGGCTGACCTGTAGAAACGTGTAGCAACGGTTGAGCTGACCGAAGCCGGTGGCGAAGTCCACCGGAGCGGGCAGCAAGCCGTGCGCGTTGTAGTCGTGCACCCCCCGCAGCGCGGTGATGAAGCGCTGGCGGGTCGGGCAGTACCCGGCGTCGGCGAGCCCGCGCAGGAACATGTCGGCCGAGATCCAGCCGGAGAGCGCGGCCTGTTGATTCGGTGGCTGCAGTTGCGGCGCGTAAGAGGGCACGGCTCGGAGGAATTCCTGATGCGCGGGTGTGCCGGTTTCAAAGGGGGTGTAGTCGACGAAGATGTAGACACCGGCGAGGGCGTCGCCGAAGGTGCGCAGAATGTTCTGGTCGTAGCCGGTTGGTGAGAGAATGATCCGTAATCCGGCCCGGGCGGCCCGGGCGGCCGCGACGACCTGGCCGAAGGAGATGGCGGTCACGGCCCCGACGAGGACGTCCGCTCCGCTGGCCTTGATACGTCGACCGACGTCGGCGGCATCGATGGGGCCTGTCACGTCGAGGTTGCCGACGACTCGGACACCCGCTGACCGCAGGCTCGCGGTCAGTTCGTCGGCGAAGCTGAGCGACGTGGCGGAGAAGGCCGCCTGCGCCACGACGGCGCTGTGGCCGCCATGCGCGGCGACAAAGTCACCCCAGGTTGTGATGGACGCGTTGTTGGCGATCAGGTTGGAGTAGCTGAACATGTTGTCGTAAATTGTCCATACTGTTTCCAGGGATGTACCGGTGACCGGTATCCCGCGGTCGTGCAGAAATGCGGCTGAACCGCTCGCCACCGAGGTCGATTCGATGATTCCGAAGACGTCGTCGGTGTCGACCAGGGCACGGGCCGCGGCAAGGTTGGCAGCGGTTTGTGATTCGTCGTCGCGCCAGGTGTACGTTATCTTTCGGCCATTTATGCCACCAGCGCTGTTCACGACGCCCAGGCGGGCGTCAACACCCGCGCGGAAAGGGAGGAAGAGCGACGCCACGTTTCCGGTATCGGGATACAGCAGTCCCAGCTTGATCTGGTCCCTGGTTACTCCGGGTTCCCGGCAGTCAACGGCCGCGGCTGGTCCGGTCGATGCGTTCCGGGCGTCGCAGGCGAGGAGCATGACCGTGATTCCGATGCACAGGCCGGCCATGGCTATGGCCGGCCGCCCGTATCCACGGCGTGCGGGCGGCCTTCTATCACGTGATCCCGCAGCAATTCGTCGCACCCCACCAAACTAGGCGGTCACCGGCGCCAGCCGTGGTAATTAACACGACTGGCATCCTTCGTGCTCCGTCGCCTTATGATCGTCCGTTCGCGTGCCCGGCCGTATGGGGCGGCTGCCTCACCCGAAGTTGCACCGACCGCCGCCGCGACCGAAGCCGGGCTGGGCGACGTCGAAGTCCACCCGGTTGTTCGCACCGGTGATGCGCTGAAGATCATAGATGCACTGGTGGCCGGTGGCGGTGTCGTCAACGGTGACGCGCTGCGCCCCGGCGTACATCGCTCCGGTGGTCCAGCCGGGGGCACCAGAGCTGTAGGTGACCGCGAATGAGGAGATCGGGTATCCCGCGGACGAACGGGCGTCGCCGCCGAAGACCGTGAACCTGATCTCGTTCTTGGCGGGTGTGGCCCCGCCCCTGGTCACGTTTCCGGTGATCTGGGCGGTGCCCGGGTCCGCCAGGGTGGCGAGCCTGATGGTCCCCACGTAGGCGGAGTAGGTCCAGCCGTTCGCCCGGTGGTTGAACCGGTCGACGTAGAAACGGGAGTGCACGTACTCCTGGTCACGGGTGACGTCAGGGTAGAACTCCAGCGAGAGCCCGGCCGTGCGCGCCCCCCAGCCCGTCCGCAGCGAACCGCCGTTGACCAGGTCGGGCTGTGTGTCGGGCATGAAGTAGCCGTGCGGGAAGAGGATTCCGTTGCCGGCCGCGAAACGCGTGTAGGTGGCGTAGCTCCCGCGCACCTCGCAGGCATTCACAAAGGTGTCACCGGTACCGGTCTGAGGATTGAAGTTCTGGCACGGTAGATATGGCTGGGCGGTTGAGCCGAGGACGAGGTCCGCGCCCACCGCACCCGAGATCGTAGCCGGCCGTCCGTTGCGGTCGGTGAAACCACTGAACGGAATGGCGACACCCAGGCCGCGAGAGGTGTCGCCACCGTACTGAGTGGAGTCGGCCGCTTGCGCCGGGGTGGATTGACCAAGCAGGATTACCGTTATCATCGATGTCAGCATGAGTGCCGCGACGCGGCGGCCCCTGGCTGCGCCGGTCACGCCGGCTGCTGTTCGACCGGACGCCGGGAAAAATGCCCGCCGGCTGACCGGCTGGCGTGTGCGTGTCATTCTCCGCCTTGTCCCTGGGTCGCGATACCGGGCCTGCCGGTGGCGGGCCCGAAGTCCGTCGGTGAGATTAGGGCGGGGTTGCAAAATCCGTATTCCGGGCTGATGAACAACAGGTACGCACTGGCCTGATGTGACAGGAAAAACAGGCATCTTTGTTTACTCGGGGTATTTCTGTCTGGTTCCGCACGCGAGTATCCCCGGGAGGGCGTGCCGCGGGCTGCCCGAGGGTGCTGGGAGGACAGCCTGGCCTGGCGGCCTTGTACTACGTTAGTCAACGCTGTTGACGATGCCTCGTGCTAAAAATGATCTTGCAACACACTGGCAAACTAACCCCATGGTAAGCAACAACCCAACCGTCAATGACACAACAACACCCACATCCGTCGCATCTGATCACCTTTCGCTACCTGACGTAACCGCGCAGGACGAGGTTGTGGAGATCTGCCGGGACCTGCTGCGGATCGACTCGGTGAACCGGGGGAGCGGTGACGGCAACGAGCGGGCCATCGCCGAGTATGTTGCCGCCAAGCTCACCGAGGTCGGCCTTGATGCGACCGTGCTGGAATCCGAGCCGGGCCGTGCCAGCGTCATCGCCAGGGTCGAAGGGGCTGACCCGAGCCGGGCGCCGCTGCTCATCCACGGTCATCTCGACGTGGTACCGGCGGATCCGGCGGACTGGCGGGTGCATCCCTTCGCGGGCGAGATCCTCGACGGCTGCCTGTGGGGCCGGGGCGCCGTCGACATGAAGGACATGGACGCAATGACCCTCGCGGTCATTCGTGATCTTGTCCGGTCCGGCCGCCGCCCACCGCGTGACCTGGTTCTCGCCTTTGTGGCCGACGAGGAGGCTGGCGGAGTCCTGGGCGCCCGTTGGCTGGTCGACAATCATCCGCACCTGTTCGCGGACTGCACCGAGGCCATCAGCGAGGTCGGTGGCTTCTCCTACACGATCTCCGACGACCTGCGCCTTTACCCCATCGAAACGGCCCAGAAGGGCATCGCCTGGATGAAGCTCACCGTTGCCGGCCGGGCCGGGCACGGATCAATGATCAACGATGACAACGCGGTCACCGCGCTGTGCGAGGCGATCGTGCGGCTGGGCCGCCACCGGTTCCCGATCGTCTTGACCCCGACCGTCCGGATGTTCCTCGACTCCGTCGGCGACGCACTCGGCATCGACGTACACGCCGAGGACCTGGAGACCACAATCGCCAAACTGGGGCCGATCGCCCGGATGATCGGAGCCACGATCCGCAACACGGTGAACCCGACGCAGCTCGACGCCGGTGAGAAGGTCAACGTCATCCCGGGGGAGGCCACCGCCTATGTCGACGGCCGTTTCCTGCCCGGCCAGGAGGAGGAGTTCCTCCGCCAGATCGATGAACTGATCGGCCCGGCGGTCCGCCGTGACTGGGTCGTCTACGACCAGGCGCTGGAGACCGGGTTTGACGGACCGCTGGTGGACGCCATGGCCAGCGCGCTGCGGGCCGAGGACCCGGCCGCCCGAGCCGTCCCCTACATGCTCTCGGGCGGCACGGACGCCAAGTCCTTCTCTCGGCTCGGAATCCGCTGCTTCGGTTTCTCCCCACTGCTGCTGCCCGCGGGCCTGGACTTCGCCGGGATGTTCCACGGCGTGGATGAGCGGGTGCCGGTCGAGTCGCTGCGTTTCGGCGTCCGCGTCCTCGACCGCTTCCTCGCCGCCTCGTAACCGCGTATAACCGCGTACGGTCGCCTCACCATCGCCGGACGGGCGTTCTCGGCATCATCACAACGACACCCCAACGCCCATCGGGCTTGCCGACGGTCCGCCACGGCCCTGGGCCTGACCGCGGCCGCGTGGACGATCGGGGCCACGGCCGGGCCCAGGGCCGGGCTACCCGGTCAGCCGGTGGCCGGGTCCGGGGTGACGACGAGCAGAAGGTCACCGACCTCGACCGAGACGCCGGACGAACGGAGCAGCTCGACGACGGTTCCCGGATGCGGGCTGGTGACGGCGGCCTCCATCTTCATGGCCTCGATGGTCGCGAGCCGATCACCTTGGCCAACATGATCACCAACAGTGACTGTGTAGGTGACCAGGCCGGGCAGCCCGGCGGGAATCTGCGCCGGATCACCCGGATCAGCACGCCGAGCGGCCGTGGACGCCGGTGCGATCGAGTTGTCCCGTACCGACACAGGCCGTGGCTGTCCGTTGACCCGCAGATAGAGGGTGCGCATGCCCGCGTCGTCCGGCCCACCGATGTCGTGTAGTTCGACGATGGTTTCGACACCCGGTTCAACCGTGACAACCACTGGCTTGCCCGGCGTGAGACCGTAGAAGAACTCCTCGGTGGGGATCGCCGAACTGTTGCCGTATGCGGCCAACGCCGCGGCGTAGTCCCGCCACGGACCCGGGAACAGCAGCCGGGACAGCGTCTCACGCCGGCCGGTGCCGCGGAGCGCGGCGGCGTCTGTGGCGCTGAGCTCGGCCGCTGGCGCGGCCGGGCGCCGGCCGGCAAGGGCTCGCTCGCGGAACGGCTCGGCAAAGCCCGCGGGTGGGGTACCGAGTTCGCCCGCCAGGTAACCCAGGACGCTCGCGGGCAGGTCGTAGCGTTGTGGATGCTCCCGCAGGACAGCGACGTCGATGTCGCCGCTCGCGATGAACAGCGCCAGGTCGCCGACGACCTTGCTGGTCGGAGTGACTTTGATGGGTTTACCGAGCAGGTCGTTGGCCAGGGCGTAGCACTCCTGCACCTGTGACCATTTCGCGCCCAGCCCGAGCGCGATCGCCTGCTGCCGCAGGTTCGTCAGTTGCCCGCCGGGGATCTCATGGCGGTACACGGCACCGGTCGGCGCCCGCAGACCAGCCTCGAAAGGCGCGTAGAGGTCACGCGCCGCCTCCCAGTACGGTTCCATGGCGGACAAGGCGGCAAGGTCGATCCCGGTCGCGCGTGGGGTGTGGTCGGTAGCGGCGACCAGCGCGGACATGTTCGGTTGGCTGGTCCCGCCGGACAGCGGCGCGGCCGCGGCGTCGACGGCGTCGGCACCGGCGTCGGCCGCCGCGAGCAGCGTGGCGAGCTGACCACCGGCGGTGTCGTGGGTGTGCACGTGAACGGGCAGGTCGAAGTTTGCCCGCAGCGCCGTCACCAGGATGCGCGCCGCGGCTGGGCGCAGCAGCCCGGCCATGTCCTTGACCGCCAGTACGTGCGCTCCCGCGGCGACGAGCTCGTCGGCCAGCCGGAGGTAGTAGTCAAGGGTGTAGATCGGTTCCGCCGGATCCGCGAGGTCACCGGTGTAACACAGCGTGCCCTCGGCGACCGCCCCGGCCTCGACGACCGCGTCGATCGCTGGCCGCATCTGTTCGATGTCGTTCAGCGCGTCGAACACACGGAAGATGTCGATACCAGTTGCGGCCGCCTCCGCGACGAACGCCCGGACCACATCGTCAGGGTAGGGGGTATAGCCGACCGCGTTGCGTCCGCGTAGCAGCATCTGCAGGCAGATGTTCGGCACGCGTTCGCGAATGGCGGCAAGCCGTTCCCACGGGTCCTCCGCCAGGAACCGCAGCGCGACATCGTAGGTTGCCCCGCCCCAGCACTCCAGGCTCAGCAGGCCAGGGGTGAGCCTGGAGTAGGCGGGCGCCGCCGCGAGAATCTCGGCGGTCCGCAGCCGGGTGGCGAGCAGCGACTGATGGGCGTCACGCAACGTCGTGTCGGTGACCGCGAGCCGCTCGGCTGCCCGCAGCCTCGCCGCCCACTCCCGCGGTCCGAGCTCGGTGAGCAACTGGCGGGATCCGGCCGGCGCCATGCCAGGAGGCAGAGAAGGCAGCAGGCTCGCCGGGTCGACCAGGGCGGTGGCCGGCCGCCGGTGCCCGTTGACGGTGCTGTGCGCGAGCCGGTCCAACAGCCGGCTGGTCCGGTCGGCGCCGCTGTCACCGACCGACAGGGCGGGCCGTTCGTCCAGGAAGGACGTGGTCACGTGTCCCGCCAGGAAGTCGGGCTCGGCCAACAGCCGGCGCAGGAACTTCAGGTTCGTGCGCACACCGCGCACCCGGAACT
The DNA here is from genome assembly GCF_917627405.1 of Protofrankia sp. Cj5. NCBI lineage: Bacteria > Bacillati > Actinomycetota > Actinomycetes > Frankiales > Frankiaceae > Protofrankia > Protofrankia sp. Cj5. The sequence continues at coordinate 13,301 of NZ_CAKJTO010000029.1, read as the reverse complement.
CAGCCAGCGCCCGGCGGGCGCGTTCGGTGGCCTGCTCGAAGGTGGTGCCCCGGGTCGTCACCTTCACCAGCAGGGAGTCGAAATACGGGGTGACCACCGCACCTTCGTAGGTCGCGCCGTCCAGCCGGACCCCCGGGCCGCCGGGGGACTGGTAGCGGGTGATCTTTCCGGTGTCCGGGCGGAAGCCGTCCGCCGGGTCCTCGGTGGTCACCCGGCACTGCACCGCGGCCCCGCGGATCGTGATGGACTCCTGGGTGAGGCCCAGGCCGGCCAGGCTCGCGCCAGCGGCGATGCGCAGCTGTGCCGCGACCAGATCGACGCCGGTGACCTCTTCGGTCACGGTGTGCTCCACCTGGATGCGCGGGTTCATCTCCATGAAGGTGTGCGCCCCGTCGGCCGCGACCAGGAACTCGACCGTGCCGGCGTTGACATAGCCGACATGCCGGGCGAACGCGAGCGCGTCCGCGCACAGCCGCTCGCGTACAGCCGGATCAAGCCGCGGTGCGGGTGCCACCTCGACGACCTTCTGATGGCGACGCTGGACTGAACAGTCCCGCTCGTAGAGATGGACGACGTTCCCGGTCGTGTCGCCCAGTACCTGTACCTCGACGTGCCGGGGCCGGTCCACCGCCTGCTCAAGGAAAATTGTCCCATCGCCGAAGGCCGCCGCGGCCTCCCGGATCGCGCTTGCCGCAGCCTCGGCGAGATCCTCGGATCGGTGCACCCGGCGCAGCCCCCGGCCGCCACCACCGGCCGAGGCCTTCACGAACAGGGGGAAGCCCACCGCCTCGGCGGCTTCGGCGGCGGCCGCCGCGTCCGTCAGCGGAGCTGAGGCCCGCAGCACCGGCAGGCCCGCGGCCACCGCCGCCTCGCGGGCGGCGACCTTGTCCCCGGTCAGGCGCAGCACCTCTGGCGGGGGACCGACAAAGGTGACGCCGGCCAGCACACACGCCTCGGCCAGCGCCTCGCTCTCCGAGAGGAAACCATAGCCCGGGTGCAACGCGTCCGCGCCCACCCGTTTCGCCACGGCCAGCAGAGCGTCCACGTCCAGGTATCCCCGAACGGGATGCCCCGGTTCGCCCAGTTCATAGGCTTCATCCGCTTTTATCCGGTGCAACGAGCCCACGTCTTCGGGCGTATAGACGGCGACGGTGCGTAGGCCCAGTTCGTTCGCGGCTCGGAAGACACGAACAGCAATCTCGCTGCGGTTCGCGACCAGGACCTTGGTGATCAAAGTGGCACCCCTCCACGACGCGGACTAGCGTCCCCTGGGGCCTGCGGGTATGCGAAGAGACGGGCCCAACAGATCGTTTCGCGATCCCGTAGCTGTTGGATCATTCTTCATCTCGTTCGTGACCAGGCCGTTCCTGGGAGGAGCCGCCTGACCGCATACCGTTTGGCCTACTGGATTTCCTCAGGGCCTCCGGTACGCGACAGGGGTCATGATCGCGCATCCGTCGGCGTATCAGGTCGACCCCGGACGGCCGTCAACCCCGACGAATTGTCGCAGTGTTTTCGGGCAGGTGCTGTTATTGTTCCAGCCGGGCAACGCCGTCGACAGACGGCGACCGCCCTAGTGGTCGCTGCCGAGCCTGGTGGCGAACACCGCGGCCTGGGTCCGGCTCTCCAGGCCGAGTTTGGACAGCAGGCTGGACACGTAGTTCTTCACCGTCTTCTCCGCCAGGAACATGCGGGTGGCGATCTGCCGGTTGGTGAGCCCCTCAGCGATGAGCACGAGAATGCGGCGCTCCTGGTCGGTCAGGCCGGCGAGTCGTCCGCCCTGGTCGGAGTCCTGCCGCAGGCGGCACAGTACACGCGGTGTGACCGTGGGGTCCAGCAGCGACTGACCGGCCGCGACCCGCCGCACGGCGTCCACGAGCGCGGTGCCACGGATCTGCTTGAGCACGTATCCAGCGGCTCCGGCCATGATCGCAGTGAACAGAGCGTCCTCGTCGTCGAACGAGGTGAGGATCAGACAGGCGATTGCGGGGTCCTGTGAGCGGACCTGTCGGCACACCTCGATGCCGCTGCCGTCCGGCAGGCGCGCGTCGAGGACAGCGACGTTGGGCCGCATGGCGAGGATCGCCTGATCCGCGCCGTCAGCTCGATCGGCTTCGCCGATGACGGCGATCCCGCGTTCCCCGGCAAGAAGATCGCGTAGTCCGCGACGGACCAACTCATGGTCATCCAACAGGAACACCCGGATCGGCATCGCGTCCGGTGTGATCCCAGTAGGCCCGGCCACGTTCGCAGATTTCTCCGACACCGTATTCTCCGCCTGACCCCGGGTTGTCTGTCGCTAAAAGTAACATTACACAGCAAGATTCTAATCGAGTTGGTATCGCCCGGCCCCCGCTCCCGGGTAATCGGCAGCTGCCCGCTCCCATCGGCGCGCACCGCGTGCCGCGGCTCTCACCCCGGTCGCCTCGCCGTCGATCCCATCCGCTGCGCTCCCCACCGGGTGACTAGGGCGACCTGGTCACCTGACAGTCCGTTGCCGTTGGCAAGCCTGGCATCTGGCGGGTCTCAGAACTGGACGGTCAGGGTCCCGCCGAGTACCGGAATCGGCCAGAGGGCCACTGTCAGGACAAAGGTGACCAGCTGAGAAGTGTTGTGAACCTCGTAACTCTTGCTGAGCGCAACGATGATGCCTACAACGAACCAGAGCAGGGCGACGATGGGAACCTGTACGCGGGTACGCATGGTGGTCCTTTCTGGGCGGGTTTCGGTCCATAGCGAGGTTCCGTGGGCCTGCGAGGGCGTCAGCTCCGGCACTCCACGTCGGGTACCTCTCCGATCAGAACGGTTAACGGGTTTTTTACCCTCGTCTGAGCATTAAAACGCCTGATGAACCGATGTGTCGCCAATGTCTCGTGAACACCCCGGTGCGGGAAGCAACCAGGCCATCAGGGAAGATGCGCTACCGGATTCTCGCGAGTCACTCGCGGCAGCCACAGTCCAGAGATCGTTCATATGTGAGGGAGGACGTCGCCATGCGGATAGGTAGGGGCGGTGCGGATTCAGGTCCGGCACCCGTCGAGCGGGTTGTCAAGATCTTGGAAGAGTACGTCGGCGGTCTTCCGGCGGCCGGCCTGGACGAGCCGTTCACGTTCGTCCGGACCTGGACGCTCACGCGCACCGGTGTGGGCGCGCCGCTGTCACCGACAGCACCCGCGGATGGGTCGCTCCAGGTCGGCTGCACGGTGGTACGGCACTCCACCGCGGCCGGTGGCCCGGACGAAGTCGACGACCAGCGGACGTATGAACAACTCATCGGCGCGGCCAGCGCCTTGGCCGCACATGGTTTCGGGACCGCGGAGGTCTTCGAGGGCTGGCGGACGGTCGCCATCGAGGTTGCGCTGCCTTCGCCAACCCGGACCGCCGAGCCCACTGAGAAGGCCGAGAAGAAGCGGCGTCGTGGACCGCGCCGGCCGGAGCCCGTTTCTGTTGGGTAGCCGTTTGGTCGACGGTCGGGCACGCACAACGCATGACCGCGCGGCCGTCGACCGTCGGGACCGCTGGGACCGCCGGCCTGCCGGGTGCTCTTGCGGCGTGTTCCGGAAGTCGTCGTTCGACCAGGAAGCCGCCTAGGACCAGGGAGTCTGGCGGACCCACCGGTGGTCGGGCGCGTGGCGGCGAGGGGGTCCCGCGGCTCGCAGCTCACGGACAAACGGGATGACCGCCAGCGCGCCGAACACGAACCCGACCACGTGCGCCCCGTAGGCCACGCTGCCGCCGTCGGCGACACCCATCCCGGTGAAGTACACGTACTGCAGCAGGAACCAGAAGCCCAGCACGATCCATGCCGGCAACCAGAACGGCAGGAAGAGCAGGAACGTGACAAGGCCGATGACCCGCGCCCGCGGGAAGACCACGAGGTAGGCGCCGAGAACGCCGGCGATCGCGCCGGAGGCGCCGATGAGTGTGGTGGTCGAGGCTGGTTCGAACAGCGCGAACCCGTACGCGGCCGTGTATCCGCACACCAGGTAGAAGATGAGATACAGGAACCGTCCCATGCGGTCCTCGATGTTGTTGCCGAAAACACCGAGGAACAACATGTTCCCAAGCAAGTGCAGCCAGCTTCCGTGCAGGAACATCGATGTCAGCACCGAGAGCACGGGCGACTTGACAAACGACGGCGGTGACTCCAGCTGGCACAGTACCTCACCGCGGGCGTTCAGACCTGGCGAACGGCCGCTCGGGACCTGGTCAAGTGGCCGGTTCGCCAGCATCTCCACGGGAATCGCGCCCCACTGGTCGAAGAAGCGCTGTTGTTCGCACACGTTCCGCGATACCGACGTGCTGACCCCGGCAACTGAGGTCACGACCGGTTCGAAGAGCACGAAGACGGCGACGTTCACCGCTATCAGCAGCCAGGTTATGACAGGCTTGCGGCGCAGTGGGTTGATGTCGTGAATTGGCAGGACCACACACACATCCTGCCCCCGGTTCCCAGCGGCCCCGCCACCGCATCCGGGCTGTGGGGTCCCCGGCCCGGTAGCCGCCGGAAATTTTATGATCGTATGGGCGGATGGCCGGCCCGCCACGACAACGCCGGCAGGCCCTGGATGAACGTCCAGCGCCGACCGCTAAGATCGTCGATTCATCCACACGGGCGTCACGAGGACGACGAGCCCGGCCGCGACACCGACCTGCAGGACATGCCGTATCCAGTCGACGCCACTGGTGTGGCCGACGCCGATGGCTCCCGCGACTATATTGCCAACCAGCGCACCGATAATGCCGATAACTACTGTCAGCCATAGGGGGATCTTCTGTGGCCCCCGGACGACGAGGCGGGCCAGCAGGCCGATGACGAGCCCGGCGATCAAGATCCAGATCAGTTGAAACACGACGACCTTCCCGATCGAGACCGATACCGCTGCCGTTGAAGGTCTTTCCGGATATTGACCTTTATAAACGCTACCGCTCCCAGCTGCGGGCACGCGGTGCTGTCAGGCGGAGCGGCCGGATGACGATCGGGTCGTTACGGTGACGCGGGGGAGCGGCAGCCGGAGCGAACAAGGCCGCCTGCCGTCGACGTGAGTATCGCGGTGACGTCACGACATCACGACATCACGACATCGCTCTGGCGTGCTGGCCGGACGCGGCACGATGCCGCACCGCCTCCCGATGTGTCCTGCCGTGTCCGCGGCGACCACGGCGATGCTCAGGGCCGATCGCCCGCGCAACCGGTTGACCGGCTCGTCCATCCAGGGCGCTGACCTGCCCGGACAGCGCCCTGGCGGAGAGGGGCGCGGGGTGGATCGGTACGCGCCAGCACATCGCCCGAGGGCATCCATGTCGGGACATCACCAAAAGTGGTTGCGGTTGCCGGCCGATCCTTCGTACTCTTTGTTTCCAAGGGCGCACTGTCAGTAATAGGCCGGGACGGGTCGAACCGGGACGGAGCGATCGAGGAAGGTCAACCTCAAATGATGTTACGCATTGCGTCACCTCCGCAGGCGAAAATGGTGCATTGCGCTGGAACGGCTGACTCGTGCGGAGCAACTGTTCCGACCGGAACGGTTGCTCCAGTCGATCCAGCCGGAACGATCGGTTCCGCATCCGCATCCGCATCCGTCGATCGGCGGGAATGCCGCTCGGCATCCCAGTCCGGCCGGCGCGGGGGCCGGGTGGTCCAGCGCGCCCGGGAATGGCTGGTCGGCCAGACGGCGGATTTCACGCTCTGGTCTCTTTCGCCTTGGCTGGTCCGTTATGTTCTCGGCGTCGACCTGCTGTACGTGGCGGTTGTGCTGGCCGGCCTTGCCGAAGTTTCCCCGCGATTCGCGGATCTACTCACGTTCGGCACTTTTGTCCTCCTGGGCCGGTTGGCCACCGAGACATCGCGATATCTCGGTGCGCCGGGCCATCGAAATGACGAGCCATACCGAGACCTGCTGTCGACCTGGACACTGCCGGTCGCGCTTCTCCTCCCACCGCTCTACGCGGCCGTGCTGCACCTGCCTCTCCACTGCCTGTTCCGAGCGGGGACCGATTCGCGGCCACGGTACAAACAGGTTTTCAACGCGGCGGCGCTCGGCGTGTCCGGATTCTGCGCATCCATCACGCACCTAGCACTTGCTCCAACGCAGGGAGCATACCGAATTGACACGCTGGTCGGCTCCGCCGGGCGCATCGGCGCGTTGTTTCTCGCCGTGCTCACCTATACGGTGCTCAATCGAATTCTTCGGCACGGTGTGCCGCTGCGCCTGCAGCCAGCCGCGGTGCGCCGTCCGTTCGGGGGCGGCGGCCACGAGATGCTCACCGTCGACGCCACGGCGATGTGTTCCGCGATCGTCATCGCGGTGCTGTGGACCGCGCATCCGCTGCTCATGCTGGTGGCAACCCCGCCGGCGCTGCTGCTCCAGCGTGGCCTGCTGCACGCGGAGCTACTGGCGGCCGCGCGCACCGACGCCAAGACCAGGCTCGCCAGCCCGGCCTACTGGCGTGAGGTGGCCGAACGCGAGGCTGTCCGCATCCGGCGCGCAGGTCGTCCGATGTCCGTACTCATCGTTGACATCGACCACTTCAAACGGGTCAACGACCAGTTCGGGCACTTGACCGGCGACGTCGTCCTCGCTTCGGTCGCCGATGCCCTGCGGGCGGCCACCCGGCCCCGTGACCTGGTCGGCCGGTTCGGCGGTGAGGAGTTCGTCGTCCTGCTCTGCGAGGTCGACCTGGACAACGCCGCCCATGCCGCGGAACGGATCCGACGGCAGGTGGCGGGGATGCGTTGCCGGGTGGATGCCAGGTCCGCGGGAGCGGTCATCGTGTCGGTGACCGTCTCGGTCGGTGTGGCCACCGCCAACGGCCCGAGTGTGGACCTGCCCGTCCTGCTGGAAACCGCCGACGCGGCACTTTACCGAGCCAAGGCCGACGGACGTAACCGCGTCCGTCTCGCGGCGCAGGTCCCGACCGTCCGTACCGCCTGACCACGGTACGGACGGTCGGGGCCCCGAGCCTGCGGCGCGTGTCACGCGGGCCGGGGCCATCGCCGGTCCCGCTACTGCCGTGCTACAGCGTGGCCGCGCTGGTGGTGTTCCGTAGCAGCAGCATCGTCGTCACTGGTCCCACACCACCGGGGACGGGGGTGAGAGCACCGGCCACCGATGCCACCGCATCGGCATCGACATCGCCGACCAGGCCCGATTCCGTGACGTTCGTGCCGACGTCGATCACCGTGGCGCCAGGCCGGATGAATCCCTTATTGATCATTTTGGGTCTGCCGACAGCGGCCACCACGACGTCAGCCTCATGCACGATCGAGATAAGATCGGTTGTCCGGGAATGGCATACCGTCACGGTTGCGTCCTCGGCCAACAGCAGGAGAGAAGCAGGCTTGCCGACCACCGGACTGCGCCCGATCACCGCCACCCGGGTGCCCGCCAGCTTGATGTCGCCGCGGTGCAGAATCTCCAGGACCGCGGCCGCGGTGGCCGGGGCGAAGCAGGGCAGGCCCAGGGCCAGCCGACCCAGGCTCAACGGGTTCATCCCGTCCACATCCTTGTGCGGCGGGATGCGGGTACCGATCTCGCTGGCGGACAGCCCGGACGGCAGGGGAGTCTGCACTATCAGGCCGTGCACCCCGTCGTCGGCGGCGAGCTGGTCGACCGTATCGAGGAGCTCAGCGGGATCGCCTGAGCGCTCATGGACCACACAGCGCACCCCCACCTTGGCCGCGCCGCGCTCGATGACCCCCACGTAGGACCGGGCCGCCGCGTCGGTCGTCGGCAGCACCACCGCCAGCGTCGGTACGATTCCGTTCTGGCGCAGCCGCTCGGTGCTCTCGACGACGCCCCGCCCGATCTCGGCGGCCATGGACCGTCCATCCAGCAGCTTCATGATCCGATCCGTTCTCCGACGGTACGTACGATTGCGTCGGCTTCAGCCACAGACGCCAGATGGCCGGTGAGGACAGCGGCGGCACGGTCGCGGTTGGCCGTGTCCGTCATGGCCGCGATGTTCACCCGTACATTGATCGCGGCGCTGTCGAGCGCGGCGCGCGCGCTCGCGGCCGCCACCCCCACGTCGCTGAGGACGTTGACGTTCGCGCCGTCGATGACTGCCGCGCACAGCCCCACCACACCCGCTGCCACCGCCGCCGTGCGCAGCGGTACTTCGGCGGCGCCGACCAGCGCGGCCTGAATCGCCCGGCTGCGTTCGGCGCGCTCGCCGTCGGTGTCTTTGGGCAACCTGTAAGCGTCGCTGACCGCGGCGAACGCCCGAGCGTCGGCGTCGGCGAGCAGCAGCGCCTCGGTCCGCGCTTTGTCGGCCTGGGCCCGGGCGGTAAGCATCGTCGCCTCGTGCGCGGCGTACCGGGGTTTTCCGATCGTGAGGTTGCAGACCATGCTCACCAGCGCCGCGCCCAGCGCGGCCTGGAGAGCAGCGGCAGCGCCGCCGCCGGGTGCCGGCGCGGGTGAAGCCAGCTCGGCGAGGAATCCCGCGAGTGTCTCGTCGTCCACAGCACCTTCTTTGCCTGTTGCCTGTCGGTGATACGGCTGGTCCATATGGCCAGCTGGACTGCACCGTAGCAAGTTGCCGGGAAGCCGATGACGCAACAGCGATGATCGGTATTTGGTGACGACGCGGTCTGGATCATCGTCCACATCGGCTACCGGCCATGCCCTACGCGGCCGCATGGGTATGCCCGATGGCCGGCTCGGCCGGGCGCTCCAGCCGGATCATGTCGGTCGGCCTGACCGGAAGGTCCGAGACGATCTCGATGCTGGTTGGCCGCTTGAATTTGGCAAGACCTGTCTCGCACCGTTCCGCCAGGTCGTAGCGCAGCATGGTATCCGGGACGTCCACGGGTACGACAAGTGCGACGGGCACCTCGCCGAGAACGGCGTCCGGGCGGCTCACGACCGCGGCATGGCGCACCCGTGGATCGGAGAGCAGCACCTCCTCGACCTCACGGGGGTACACTTTCTCGCCACCACGGTTGATCACGTCGTCGGTACGGCCGGACAGGAAGAGATAGCCGTCCGAGTCGAGGCAACCGATGTCACCGGTGTCAAGCCAGCCATCGTGAGTGAATCTGTCGTGGCCGGTGCTGTCGGTGTGGGCACGGATCACCCCGGGGCCGCGGACCTGTATGTTTCCGACTACACCGGGCGAGCACGGGGTACCGCTATGGTCGACGACGCGGACCTCGCTGCCGACCGGTACGCCCACCGATCCTGGTTTACGGGTTCCATGCGGCGGATTGGCCGTTATCAGACCTCCGGTCTCGATCGTGCCGTACGTTTCCAGCACAGGAATACCGGTTGCCGCTTCGAACGCCCGTAATACCTCGACAGGCAGGGGAGCCGCGGCGGACCGCACGAACCTGACGCGGCAGTCATGAGCCTGCGCGGTCTGAGGATCTCTTGCCAGCAGTGCCAGCATCGCCGGCACGGCATTGATCCAGGTCATCCGGTGTCTGGCGATCATCGTCCAGAAGCCGCGACGGCGAAACCGCCGGTCAAGCACGAGGGTCGCACCGCCGCACAGGCTGGCGAGTAGTCCCACCACCTGTGTGTTGACATGCACCAGCGGCAACGGGCTGTAGCCGATGTCGGTGTGGCTGAACTGGTGATGGCGGCTGATGGTCGCGGCGACATGAGCGAGCTGGTCGATGGCGAGAAAGATCTCGGTGAACGGCCCGGCCGCTCCCGAACCCACCAGCAGGACACCGCCCCGCGGCTCATCAGCAGGATCAGCGGCAGTGGTTCGCCGATGGACATCGGCCGGTCCTTTGCCCGTCAGGCGTGGACTGATCTGGCGAATCCCGGCCGGCATCGGCAGCGGCCGGTCGGTCACCACCAGATCGGGCCGCACGTGCCGCAGCGCTCGCTCCAGTTCCGCGGGTGGCGAGTCCGGATCAAGCGGTACAGCCTGCCGGCCGCCGGTGACTGCCGCCAGGAAGACGACCGCGAAGTCGAGCGGGTCGGAGACACCGATAGCGATCCGCCGCCCGGCCTGTGGGCCGCGTTCGTCCAGATCAGCCTGCCAACAGCGGACAAGGGACAGCATCTCGCCGTATGTGATAGAGCGGTTGCCGTGAGCCTCCCTGAGGTACACCTGGTCCGGTTGTTCGCGAGCGTGTACGCACAACCACTCGGTCACCGATGTCACGTTCACCACCGTTGTCAACGTTCAGCAAATGAGTTCTCCGGTATCGGGGATTCCTCCGCCCCGCGGTCTGAGGATTATTGTGCCGTTCGGGGGAGCTGTCCTGGCCAGGCGTTCCGTAGGCATGAGCCGCCAGTCACACGAAAAGAGCCATGGTCGCATGGCCGGCAGCCTGCTGGATCGCTATATCAGTTCTAGATTCCTGTAATCAATTGCTATATCAGTTGTGGTGCGTACGATGAACCAGTACGTTGGGTGTCACGGGTCACACAGGTGCGCTTTCACCCGCGGGGAGCGATTTTTCTCACATCCTTTTTCGCGCCCGGTCGGCATTGGAGCGTGAACGGAAGCTTAGTGGCCGGCGCTGGAAGTCCTTCGGGGGTTGTCGGATGCCAGGCTGATGCGTCGCGAGACGCCGCCTGGCACCGGCAGGCCCTGGGCGAATTTCCGGCGGCGACTACTTAGAGCGACCGGCAATAGGGGGGCGGTGTCACGAGGCTGGGCCACGTAGCTCGCGGCGTTGTTGTCGGTCGCCGGGCGCTCTTAGGGTTGTTTCTCCGCGTTTAGACGGTTTCTGCCGGACACGGGACGATCGGCCCAGCGCGGCGCCGCGCGATGCGCGGGTGCCCCGGTGCGTCGGTCGACCCGACCGTCGGTCGACCGACGCACGGAAACGGAAAGAGCCCGCCGGCCGGAGCGCCATGGGCGGTGCCGTAGATGGCGGGGGAGACGCTGGGGGAGGGAGAGGCGGACGGCACATGAGCGGAACCCAGCGCCGGACACGTTGACAAGCCCAAGATGATCATTTGATGGCTGCGTCAGTCTGGCCATCCACGCCGAGCCCCCATATTGCGGAGTCGGCCAAACCGATACAGCTCATCTAGGTCGGGCTCCCAACAGCCGGGTGGCCGCCAGGCCGGCGGGCGGGTGCCGGTGTGCCCTCCCGAGTTCTACTTGACATAATGTGAATTATCGGCGCTTGAGATACCCGCCGGGGGAGGGCTCGGCCCGCGTCCGGCTCACGCGGATCCGCTGGCCGTTGGGCTACCGGGCCGATGGGTCAAGATCAAGTGCGAGTGAGTTCATGCAGTACCGTTGGCCGGTCGGTTCCGGACCGTCGTCGAACACATGCCCGAGATGTGACCCACAGCGCCGGCATCGGACTTCTGTCCGGATCATGCCATGTGACGTGTCCTCCACCAGCTCTACCGCCTCGGCCACGGCGGGCTGGAAGAAACTCGGCCATCCCGAGCCGGAGTCGTACTTCGTGGCTGAGTCGAACAGCGCGTTGCCACAGGCGCCGCACCGGTAGATTCCCGTTTCCTTGCTGTAGGTGTATGCACCGGTGAAGGGCGGTTCGGTCGCTGCGTCACGCAGTACCGCGTACCGCTCCGGCGCAAGCTCCCTGCGCCACTCCTCGTCACTCTTCACGACCTGCTCCGCTGTCACGATGCTCTCCCTGCTATTAGTGCCGGACCTCGCCGGCCGGCGCGTCGGGGTCTTCGCGCACGCTGTTCTCCGCTATGTGACGTCTGATGTTTCGGCTTTGTTCCAGCGCACCGGCACGGCAACCGGGGCTGCGCCGGCAAGGCCACACACCGCTGTCGCCACCGCCACCGCCGCTGGCAGCGGAGCGATCTCGCGGCGAGCCCCGGAAGTGATCAATATCGCCGCGTCGGCCGCGTCGACGAGCATTCCCACCCATAGCCAGCCCCGAACCTGGTTGGCTTCCCGCCGGGTGAACGCGGTCAGCAGCCCGGCGCTGAGAGCCAGTTCACGGACAGCCGCCACGCGGGTTATCCACGCAGTCCGTCCGGCGGTTACCCGGTCTATCCCGGTGATCCGTGCGAATCCGGCTGGATGTGTCAGCAAACCGACACCGATTGCGCATCTGGTGACACCGATCAGACCGACGCGCAGACTGTGCGTGGCGGAAATGGGTGTTATGGCGATCGTTCTTCTACATAGTGTGAGCACGATCTCGTTACCAGCCTTGTCCTCATGGGAACGTCCAACAGAGCCTGTGCGTTGGTGATTCTGAGTTCCTCACTGGTACCGACGCTCGGGAGGGTTTTTTATGGGCGAGCGCATCCTGCGAGGCAGCCGGCTAGGTGCAGTGTCCTACGAGACGGATCGCAGCACCGAACTCGCGCCACGCCAGACCGCGTCCTACGACTGCCCGAACGGCCACCAGTTCACTATGCCCTTCGCTGCCGAGGCCGAGGTCCCGGCGGTCTGGGAGTGCCGTGTGTGTGGTGCCGGGTCGGTCATCGTCAACGGCGAGGTCCCGGAGCCGAAGAAGAGCAAGCCCCCACGTACCCATTGGGACATGCTCATGGAGCGGCGTACCACCGATGATCTCGAGGAGGTTCTGGCCGAGCGGCTTGCGGTTCTGCGGGGCACCGGTCAGGATCGCCGCTCCGCCTGACGCGAGTTTCGTCTTCGTGGCGGCGGCGGCCGGCAGCAGTGTGCGGACGATGTGGCCGACCGGGGTGGATCCGGTCGGCCACACGCATGTTCACCGGCTCACGAGAAATCGGCTCACGGGGACACGCCCGTCGCGGACCGGTCCGCGGCCTCTGCGCGGGCCAGGGGAACGTACCCGCCTTCCTTGCCGATGTGCCCCCCGGCGGCCAGGTGGCCGCCGCCGGGTGTGGCCTGCCGATCGTGACGGGTTGTCAGTGCCCACCAGGTGACCCGCCACAGGGCTTCCGCCACGATCGCGCGGCTCATCTTCGATCGTCCGTGTTCGCGTTCGACAAAAGTGATCGGGATCTCCAGGACCCGGAAGCCTGACCGCCACGCCTGCCAGGTGAGATCTACCTGGAAGCAGTATCCCTGTGACGCCACCTGCTGCAGGTCACGGCTTTTCAGGACACGCGCCCGGTAGGCCCGGAAACCAGCGGTGGCGTCCGCAAGCGGCATGCCGAGGGCGGCCCGCACGTACGCGTTCGCCCCGCGTGAGAGCAGCAGGCGTGACCGTGGCCAGTTGCGTACCTCTCCCCCGGTCACCCAGCGGGAGCCGATCACCAGATCGGCGTCACGCAGGGCCGCGAGCAGGCGTGGGAGTTCCTCGGGCTGATGGGAGCCGTCGGCGTCCATCTCGACCAGAATGTCGTAGCCCTGTCGAAGACCCCAGTCGAAACCGGCCACGTAGGCGGTGCCGAGGCCGGTTTTTGCGGCCC
>NZ_CAKJTO010000028.1:38246-47434 GCF_917627405.1 Protofrankia sp. Cj5 | reverse complement strand
CCCGGCGAAGGTCACCGATCGCGCGGCCCGCGAGCCGGCGACAGCGCGGCCGCCGCGGGCAAGCATCCGCCCGGCGCCCAGCACCTGGGCTGAAGCTGCCGTCCACGGGCCACCGGGCGGCAGGCCGTCATCATCGAGCGGCACGCTCACGGCAGACCGTTTTCCAGCCCGGCGGAGCCGGCCGGCCCAGCTGGCCTGGCCGAGCCGGCCGAGCCGGCTGGGCGGGGCGCGTTCACGTACACCCTCGGGACCCGGGCGCCGATCCTCGTGACGATCTCGTAATTGATGGTGCCGAGGGCATCCGCCCAGTCGGTGGCGGTCGGCTCGCCGTGCGCCCCCGGCCCGAACAGGACGACCTGGTCACCCGCTTGGACCGGATCATCACCGACATCCACGACGAACTGGTCCATGCACACCGTCCCGGCGATACGCCGACGGCAGCCGGCCACCAGCACCTCGGCCGTGTTGCCCGCCGACCGGGGCACGCCGTCGGCGTACCCGAGCGGCACCAGCGCCAGAGTCGCCTCGGCCGAGGTGGCATAACGGTGGCCATAAGACACCCCGCATCCCGCTGGCACCCGTTTGACCAACGCCAGCCGCGCGGTGAGCGTCATCGCCGGACGCAGGCCGAGGGCGGCGGGAGAACCGACCTGGGGCCCAGGCGACAGGCCATACACGGAGATTCCCGGCCGGACCAGGTCGAAGTGCGCGTCCGGGCTGAGCAGGGTCGCGGCCGAGTTGGCCAGGTGCCGCACGAACGGTCGCAGACCGGCCTTCTCGGCGACGGCCACCGCGTCCGCGAAACAGCCGATCTGTGCACGGACGGTCGGATGACCAGGTGAGTCCGCAAAGGCGAAATGGCTCCACACACCGACCACGTCGATCAGGCCGTCGGCGGCAAGCGCCGCCGCCGCGTCGCACAGGGCTGGCCAGCTCTCCTCGGTCGCCCCCGCCCGGTGCAGGCCGGTGTCGACCTTCAGGTGGACGCGCGCGGCACGGCCGGTCAGCCGCGCGGCCGCGGCGATCTCCGCCAGCGCCCAGGGTGCCGACGCGGACAGGTCGATGTCGGCGGCGATCGCCTGCGCGAGCCGCTCCCCGGGAGTGACCAGCCACGCCAGCACCGGCGCCGTGATCCCGGCGGCGCGCAGCGCAAGTGCCTCCGCGATGACCGCGACCCCCAGCCAGCTCGCGCCGGCCTCCAGCGCCGCGCCCGCGCAGGCGATCATCCCATGGCCGTAGCCGTCGGCCTTCACCACCGCCATGGTCGCGGCGTTCCCGGCTCGGGCGGCCAGCGTCGCCACGGACTCGCGGACCGCATCAAGATCTATAACCGCGCACGCGGGCAGATCCTCACTCTGCGGTGTCATCCAGCGCCTTCCTGACCCGCCCAGAGCAGCCTGGCCGCCCCCGGACGCGCGATTCTCAGCCTTAGAGCGACCGGCAACAGGGGACGCGGCGTCGCGGGGCTGGGGCACGCACCTCACCGCATTGTCGTCGGTCGCCACCCAACACCAGGGTGACTCCCTCCTCCGCCTCGCGATGCACGCACCCCAGCCCCGCTCCTTGATCCACGCCCCTATTGCCGGGCGCTCTTATTCCGCGCGGCCGCCGGCCACCCGCGCACGTACTCCGACGGTAACAAGCAGCGCCCGGCCAGATCACACCGAGGCGCTACATCCCGCTCACATCGCACCCCGGCGGGGCCAGCTGGCGGGACCAGCCGCGGTTCGGTCAACGGCTGCCGCCGGCCCGGCGGCGCCCGCGGGCCGCCAGCATCGGAACCAGCTCGGAGGCAGCCAACGGATGGCCGGCCCGTTGCGCCGCCCGGCCGTGTAGATGCGCGCCCACGCTGCCGGCATCCAGTGGAGTCAGCCCACCGGCGAGCAGTGAGCCGCACAGCCCGGTCAGGACGTCGCCGCTGCCCGCCGTCGCCAGCCACGGCGTCCCGGTGGTGTTCACCCGTGCCTGCCCGCCCGGGTCGACGATCAACGTGCGGCTGCCCTTGAGGAGCACGGTCACCCCGAGTTCGGCGGCGACGCGCCGGGTCATCCCCAGCCTGTCCGCGGCCAGTTCCTCGGCAATCGCCGCGGCCTCCCGGTGCGACGACGCCTCGACCAGCCGGACGAACTCGCCCTCGTGTGGCGTGAGCAATGTCGGCGCGGCCCGGTCCCGCAGTGCGGCAACCGCCCGGGTATCTCCCGCCAGCGCGCCCAGCGCGCCCGCGTCAAGCAGCACAGGCAGCTCGCTGGCCAGCAGGGCCAGCACCACCCGGGCCGTCTCGCCGTCCGGTGGCAGGCCAGGGCCGACCGCCCACGCCTGCACCCGGCCGGCCGCGACAACCGCCTCGCCGTCACCAGGGCCGATCTCGGTGACCACAGCCTCGGGATGCGCGCGACGCACGTGATCGGCGGCGGCGCCGGTGCTGACCACCCGCAGATAGCCCGCGGCCCCACGCAGCGCCCCGCCGGTGGCGAGCACCGCGGCACCCGGATAGGCGTCGCTGCCGGCCACCAGCCCCAGCACACCCCGGGTGTACTTGGAGTCCGTAGGGCGGGGGCTCGACAGCAGCTGGGCGGCCGCGGCGTCATCAAGAGCGACCAGATCCGGCGGAGGAAGCGCCAGCCCGATGTCGACGAGCTCCACCCGGCCCGCGTGATCGGCCCCCGGCGAGATCAGCAGCCCGCGCTTGTGGGTTCCGAACGTCACGGTGCTGCTCGCGCGGACGGCCGCGCCCGCCACCGCGCCGGTGTCGGCGTCCACCCCGCTCGGGACATCCACGGCGACGGTGCGCCCGGCCGGGGACAGCCCGGCCAACCGGGCGTGGCCCGCACGCAGGCCGCCCTTCCCCCCGATACCGAGCATGCCGTCGAGGACCAGGTCCGCCGCGGTCAGCAGGCTGGCGGCGGTGTCCTCGCCGACCGGCCGGCCAGGAAGCGGCGGCCGCGCGCCGGCCGGGCCTGGACTGGGCAGGCAGTGCAGGCGCCCGCCCGCCGCGAGCAGTGCCGCGGTCCCAGCTGGATGCGTACGCCCAGGAGCGAGGGCGTCCACCCGGGCGCCCCTGGCCGCCAACCGCGCACCCGCCCACAGCGCGTCACCACCGTTGTCACCGCTCCCCGCGAGGATGACGACCCGGGCACCGTACACCCGGCCGAGCCTGCGCGCCGCATGCGACAGCAGGCCGTGGACGGCCCGCTGCATCAGCGCGCCCGGCGGCAGGCCGGCGAGCAAAGGCGCCTCGGCATCCCGCACCTGGGCTACCGAATGTGCGAATCTCATAGCCGTCATGCTCGCCGCGGAGAAGGTGCTCCGTCGAACCGTCGGACGCACATCCCAGCCCTCCGTCAGCGCTCCGTCAGCAACCAGTGGGCCACCACGGCCGAGGTCAGTTCTCTGTGATCACAAATGCGATCGCCACGCCACCGTCATGGGTCAGGGACAGGTGCCACGAGCGGATGCCAAGGCCCTCCGCCACGGCCGCCACGGTGCCACTGAGCCGCAGCCGCGGACGCCCGCTCGGGTCGGTGACAACCTGGGCATCGTGCCAGGACATCCCGGGCGGCGCTCCCAGCGCCTTGGCGCACGCCTCCTTCGCGGCAAATCGCGCGGCAAGCCGTTCGGGCGCCTCGATAGCCCGCTCGTGGCTGGTGAACAGCCGATCGGCGAGCGAGGGGGTCCGACGCAGCACGGCGGCGAACCGCTCGACGTCGACGACATCCACCCCGATACCCACCACCGCCATGGGCCCGAGCCTGTCACGTCCAGCATCGCCAGGGCGGCTCTGGCAGAGTGATGTCGGGCGTGAGCCGCGGCCCGAGGCGTCGGGGCCCTGTGCCCACCGGTAGCGGGTCTCGTAGAATTGCCCGATGATCGTCAACCAGTCGGGGCCAAACGGACATGACGACATCGCCATCACCCCGTTGCACGCCGTTTTCGACGAGGACGAGTGCGCTCGCCTCGCGGGCCTGGGCGAGTTCACCCGCGGCGTCGCCCTCGCGTTGCAGGGCCGAGTCGGCGATCTGCGGATCCGGCCGAGCAGTGCCTCCGGCACCGTGGACGGTGATCAGCCCACCCAGACCCAGCTGTCAGTGATCGATGGGACGCCGGGGTCGACCTGTACATGTCCGACAGGTGCCGTCGAACAGTTCTGCGCACACGCGGTCGCGCTGGCGCTCGTGGCCACCGGGGCGATCGACCCAGGTGAGGACGACGACGACTTCGACAGTAGCGACGACGGCTTTTACGACGCCGACGGCCAACCGATCGACCTGCGGGATTTCCTCGAAAGCCTCGACGGACCCGCGCTGGTCGATCTGGTGGTCGATCTCGCCGCCGTCAACGACGTGCTGGCGATGGACCTGCGCGAGGCCGCGACCCGCTGGCGGCGTCCGCGCCCGACCAGCGGCCCTGACCTGGCCTAATCCCGTCCGGTCCCGTCCCGTCCCGTCCGGTCAGTGACGGTCCGCGGCTGGGGTGGCACGCTGCTGGGGTGGGCATGGAAGAGGACCAGCCGGACGGGCTGGCGCGGGTGGACTTCTTCATCTCCTACACCAGCGCGGACGAGGCATGGGCGACCTGGGTCGCCGAGGTCCTGGAAACCGAGGGCCGCACAGTGGCGGTGCAGGCGTGGGACTCCCCCACCGGGGAGAACTTCGTCCTATGGATCAAACTGCGGATGGACACCGCCGCCCGCACGATCGCGCTCTGCTCCCCGGCGTACTTCGACTCGCACTGGTGCACCCAGGAATGGACCGCGGCGCTGGCCGGGAGGAAACTCATCCCACTGCGCGTCGCCGACTGCACGATCCCCACCGTGCTGGCCACGATCGGCTACCGCGACCTGTACCGTTTGGATGAGACCACCGCACGGCGCCGGCTGCTGGAAGCCACCGCTCTGGTCCCGGTCGCCCGGGTGTCGACCGGTTTCCCCGGCAGCTTCACCCCGCCCCCAGCCCCGGTGATAGGCACCGCATTCCCCGGCCAGTTACCCACCGTGTTCACGGTCCCAGCCCGCAACCGGTACTTCACCGGCCGCGCGGCGCTCCTGGGCCAGTTACGGGCTGGCCTGGCCGACGGGGTATCGATAGCGGTCACCGCTCTACACGGCCTCGGTGGCGTCGGGAAAACCCAACTCGCGATCGAGTACGCCCACCGGTACGCCGCCGACTACTCCCTGATCGGTTGGATTGACGCCGAACAGACCGATCTGATCGGCGAACAGCTCGCCGCCCTCACCCCCCACCTCGGGCTACCCACCACTGGGCGGATTGGTGACGACGCCGCAGCCGTGCTGGACTGGCTGCGCCGGCATCCCGGCTGGCTTCTGATCTTCGACAACGCCACCGAACCGACCGGGCTACGGCCCTGGCTCCCCGACGGCCCCGGCCATATTCTGATCACCTCCCGGTATCCGGGCTGGGGCGGGCTCGCCGACCGCATCGACGTCGATGTCCTATCCCGCGGCGAAGCGGTCGCCCTGCTGGGCCGGCGTATCCCCGGCATCGGCCCCGCCATTGCCGACCAGCTTGCCGACGACCTCGGTGACCTGCCCCTCGCGCTGGAACAGGTCGCCGCCTATCTTGACACCACCGGGCTGGCTCCCGCCGATTACCTGGTGAAATTCCGCAGCCGACGGGCTCAGATGCTCACCCGCGGGGTCGATCTCGTCTATGGCCGCACCATCGACACCGTCTGGTCCCTCGCCCTCGACCGCCTGCGCGCCCACTGCCCCGCCGCGGTGGCAATGCTGGACCTGTGCGCCCACTTCGGCCCCGAGCCCATCCCGCTGACTCTGATCAGTGATCATCCCGATCTGCTCGACGCACCGCTGCATGACGTGGTGGCCGGCACCGACCCCACCGCGGATCTCGATGACATCCTCGGCGCGGTCCTCGCCTACAGTTTGGCCCGGCGCGACAGCGACACGATCCAGCTGCATCGTCTCGTCGCGGCCGTCATCCGCGCCCACCAGCCCTCCGCCCTCGCCGAGAGCGCCGCCTCGACCGTGCGGGCGTTGCTGGCCGCCCACCAGCCCGACGGCTATCGGGATCCGGCCGGCTGGCCACGGTGGGCCGTCATCGCCCCGCAGGTGCTGACCGCCCCGGCCCTGCATCCCGACAGCCCCGCGGTCGACATCGGCCACGACGCCCGTCAGTTGCTGCTGACCACCGCCTACTACCTGGACGCCCGTGGGGACTCCCGCGCCGCCGGGACACTGGGCCGTATCCTGCACACCCGCTGGTCCACCGCCCTTGGCGACGAGCACCCCGACAGCCTCGCCGCCGGCTACTGCATAGCCGCCGCCTACCGCCTCCGCGGCAACTACCAGGCCGCCCGCGTCCTGAACGAAGACACCCTGACCCACCTGCGACGAGTCCTCGGCGACGACCACCCCAACACCCTGACCTCGGCAAACAACCTCGCCGCCGACCTACACGCCCTCGGCGACCTCCAAAGCGCCCGGCAACTGAACGAGAACACGCTGGCCTGTTCACGGCGTGTCTTCGGTGACGACCATCCCAGTACCCTGCGCTCGGCGAACAACCTCGCCCTGGACCTACACGCCCTCGGCAGCTACCAGGCCGCCCGCACCCTCAACGAAGACACCCTGGCCCACCGGCGGCGTGTCCTCGGCGACGACCACCCCAGTACCCTGGGCTCGGCCAGCAACCTCGCCCTGGACCTGCGCATGCTCGGCAACTACCAGGCCGCCCGCACCCTCAACGAAGACACCCTGACCCGCCTGCGACGAGTCCTCGGCGACGACCACCCCCACACCCTGGCCACCGCCAACAACCTCGCCCTGGACCTGCGCATGCTCGGCGACCACCAAGCCGCCCGCACCCTCAACGAAGACACCCTGACCCGCCTGCGACGAGTCCTCGGCGACGACCACCCCAACACCCTGGCCGCCGCAACCAACCTCGCCCTCGACCTGCACGCGTTGGGGGACAGTCAAGGCGCGCGGACGCTCGAGGACGAGGTACGCCGTCGCGGAGACCCTGCTAAGAGCACCCGGCAATAGGGGCGTGGATCAAGGAGCGGGGCTGGGGTGCGTGCATCGCAAGGCGGCGGAGGGAGCCACCCTGGTGTTGGGTGGTGACCGACAACAACACAGCGAGGTGCGTGCCCCAGCCCCGCGACGCCGCGTCCCTATTGCCGGGCGCTCTAAGCCGAGCTGTTGACGGGCTATTCGACCGTGACCGACTTGGCGAGATTGCGCGGCTGGTCGACGTCGAGGCCGCGGGCGAGCGCCAGTTCGCACGCAAAGACCTGCAACGGCAGGGTTGTCACCAGCGGAGCGAACAAGGTCGGTGTTTCCGGCACCCGGATCAGATGCTCCGCGTAGGGCGCGACGCCAGTGTCGCCCTCCTCGGCAATCACGATGGTCCGGGCACCCCGGGCCCGCACCTCCTGGATGTTGGAAACAATCTTCCCATGGAGGTGTGACCGGCCTCGCGGAGACGGCACCACGATCACTACCGGCAGACCCGGTTCGATGAGCGCGATCGGCCCGTGCTTCAACTCGCCGGCTGGAAAGCCCTCAGCGTGCATGTAGGCGAGCTCCTTGAGCTTCAGCGCCCCCTCCAGGGCCACCGGGTAGCCAACATGGCGACCGAGGAACAGCACCGCCTTGGCGTCAACCAGCGTGCGGGCAAGCGCCCTTATCGGCTCGACCGTGGTGAGGGTCTCGCGCACCAGCCGCGGGGTGGTCTGCAGCTTCTCGACGTACCGCGCGACCTCGTCGCCGTAGAGCACCCCGCGGACCTGCGCCAGGTACAGGCCGACCAGCAGACACGCGGCGACCTGGCCGAGGAAGGTCTTCGTTGACGCTACCCCGACCTCCGGGCCGCAGCGGGTGTAGAGCACGGCGTCGGACTCCCGCGGGATCGTCGACCCGTTCGTGTTACAGATCGCCAGCACTCTGGCCTTCTGCTCCCGCGCGTGCTTGACCGCCATCAGGGTGTCCAGCGTCTCACCGCTCTGGCTGATGGCAATCACCAAGGTGGAACGGTCGAGAACCGGGTCGCGGTAGCGGAACTCCGATGCCATCTCGACCTCGCACGGCAGGCGCGTCCAGTGCTCGACGGCGTACTTGGCGATCAGCCCGGCATGATAGGCCGTGCCGCAGGCAACGATGAAGACCTTGTCGACGTCACGGAAATCCTGGGTGGAAAGGCGCTCCTCGTCCAGGACGATCTCGCCGGCATTCGACAACCGCCCACGCAGCGTGTCCGCGAGCGCGGTTGGCTGCTCGCTTATCTCCTTGAGCATGAAGTAGGGGAAGCCGCCCTTCTCCGCGGCGCTGGCATCCCAGTCGACGTGGTACGCACGTCCCTCAACCAGGTTGCCGGCGAAGTCCGTGACCGTCACCCCGTCGCGACGGGCCTCGACCACCTGGTCCTGGCCGATCTCCAGCGCGTCGCGGGTGTGCGCGATGAACGCCGCGACATCGCTCGCCAGAAAGGTCTCGCCCGCGCCCAGACCGACGACCAGCGGACTGTTGCGGCGGGCACCGACCAGCACGTCAGGATGGTCGCGGTGCACGGCGACGAGGGTGAAAGCGCCCTCCAGCCGGCCGCACACCCGCCGCAGCGCCTCGCTGAGCGGGTTCGTGCCCGCCGCTCCCGCCCCGCCGCTGCCGGCTGCCGCGGCGAGCTCGATCTCCAGCAGGTGCGCGACCACCTCCGTGTCGGTCTCGCTGGTCAGCTCATGCCCGCTGCTCTCCAGGGCCGCCCGCAGAGCCGCGAAGTTCTCGATGATCCCATTGTGGATAACAGCGATGGCACCCGTGCAGTCGGAGTGCGGGTGTGCGTTGCCGTCCGTCGGCCCGCCGTGAGTTGCCCACCGGGTATGGCCGATGCCGACGGTTCCGGGCGCAGGCGCATCCGCCTCGCTCAGCGCCTTTTCCAGATTGGCTAGCTTGCCCGCCTTACGCAGGGTATATAGCCGCCCGTCCGCAACAACCGCGACACCTGCCGAGTCGTAGCCTCGATACTCCAGCCGGCGCAGTCCGGCAAGAGCGACATCCAGCGCTGACCGTCCGCCGATATACCCGATGATCCCGCACATGCGGTCAGGGTACGCAACCGAGGGATGAGCCAGGGAGCACCAGAAGTGTTTGGGGTGCGCGTCGAACAGCTAAGAGCGCCCGGCAATAGGGATGTGGATCAAGGAGCGGGGCTGGGGTA
>NZ_CAKJTO010000028.1:0-37980 GCF_917627405.1 Protofrankia sp. Cj5 | reverse complement strand
TCTAAGGCGCGCGCCCCAGCCCCGCGACGCCGCGTCCCCTGGTGCCGGACGCCCTACGCGAGGGCGCTCTCGACGACCGCGGACAGGCGAGCGGCGATCGCTGTCGCCTGGGCGGTGCTCGGCGCCTCCACCATGACCCGCACCAGCGGCTCCGTGCCTGACGAACGCAACAGCACCCGGCCCTCATCGCCCAGCTCGGCCTCTGCGGCCGCCACGGCCGCGGCAAGTGCCGGTGAGGTGGAAACCTTGGAACGGTCGACGCCCCGGACGTTCACCAGCACCTGCGGCAGCCTTGTCATGACCTTCGCCAGCTCCGCCAACGGGCGGTCGGTCTCGGCCATCCGGCCCAGCACCTGCAACGCCGTGAGCAAGCCGTCCCCGGTCGTCGCGTGCCCGAGAAAGACGACGTGCCCGCTCTGCTCCCCGCCGAGGGACAACGCCCGCTCGCGCATGGCCTCCAGTACGTAGCGGTCACCGACGGGTGTCGCGATCACATTGATACCGGCGTCCCGCATCGCATGATGCAGGCCGAGGTTGGACATCACCGTCACTACGAGAGTGTCGTCGGCAAGATCACCGCGTTCACGCAGCGCAAGTGCGCACAGCGCAAGGATCTGATCGCCGTCGACGACCTCG
The DNA here is from genome assembly GCF_917627405.1 of Protofrankia sp. Cj5. Lineage (NCBI taxonomy): Bacteria > Bacillati > Actinomycetota > Actinomycetes > Frankiales > Frankiaceae > Protofrankia > Protofrankia sp. Cj5. Next base: position 37,344 of record NZ_CAKJTO010000028.1, on the reverse strand, counting down.
CCATTGGCGTCGACGGCGAGACAGCGATCAGCGTCCCCGTCATGCGCGATACCGGCGTCGGCACCGTGCGCAACCACGGCGGCCCGCAGGGAGTCCAGCTGGGTTGCGCCGCAGCCGTCGTTGATCCGGAGGCCGTCCCCGTCCGCATGCAGGGGAATCACGTCAGCACCAGCGGCACGCAACACATGTGGCGCCAACGCCGACGCGGCTCCCTGCGCACAGTCGACCACGACCCGGAGACCGGTCATCGGGGCGGGAACAGCCGCCAGCAGGAAGTCCGTGTAGCTCTCCACAAGTGCCGTATCGTCGCGGACGCGCCCGATCGCCGCCCCGGTGGGACGGTCCGACGCGGGGGTGGCGAGACGGCCGGCGATCTCGTCCTCGATCTCGTCCGGGAGTTTGTAGCCCCCGGCCGCGAACAGCTTGATGCCGTTGTCCGGCATGGGGTTGTGGCTCGCCGAGAGCATCACCCCGAGGGCCGCGCCCGCGCCGATCACCGCGTGCGCCACCGCCGGTGTGGGCACGACACCGATCCGCAGGACGTCCGCGCCAGCCGACGCAAGACCCGCGACGACGGCGGCTTCCAGGAACTCCCCGGATGGCCGCGTGTCGCGCCCCACGACCACAACCGGATGCCCGCTGCCGGCGGCATGATGCTCAGCGAGCACCCCGACGGCCGCGGCCGACAACGCCAACGCCAACTCGGCGGTGAGGTCGGCATTGGCGACCCCACGCACACCATCCGTACCGAAGAGCCTCGCCACTGCAAGATCCCGCGAAGCCAACGCGTCAGCGCTTGCTGTACTGGGGTGCCTTCCGGGCCTTCTTGAGGCCGTACTTCTTGCGTTCCTTGACCCGGGCGTCACGCGTCAGGAAGCCCGCCTTCTTCAGAATCGGGCGAGATTCCTCCTCCGCGAGGGTCAGCGCCCGCGCGAGCGCAAGCCGAAGGGCGCCCGCCTGGCCGGAAACACCGCCGCCATGCAGCCGCGCCGCCACATCGTAGGACTCGGTTCGGTCCAGCGCCTTGAGCGGCTCGTTGACAAGCTGCTGGTGGACCTTGTTAGGGAAATACTCCTCCAGGGAGCGCCCGTTGAGGGTCCACTTGCCGGTGCCCGGCAGGAGGCGTACCCGGACAACAGCCTCCTTGCGCCGACCGGTGGCGCGAGGGTTGCCCTGGGCGTCGGTCACGACAGCCACGTCGTCTGTCCCTTCCTGGTCAGATGGCCCGCGGCTTAGAGCGCCCGGCAATAGGGGCGTGGATCAAGGAGCGGGATTGAGGTACGTCTATCACGAGGCGGCGGAGGGAACCACCCTGGCCTTGGCTGGCGACCGACGGCAACGGCGCGAGGCGTGTGCTCAACCTCGCGATGCCGCGTCCCCTCCTGCCCGCGCTCTTACTGCGCGACCTGGGTGATTGCGAATGGGTGGGGCTGCTGAGCCTGGTGGGGATGAGTCGGCCCGGCATAGACCTTGAGCTTGCTCCCCTGCGCCCTGCCCAGCTTGTTCTTCGGCAGCATGCCCTTGATGGCCTTCTCGACGATGAGCTGGGGCCGCGTGTCGAGCAGTGACCCATAGGGGGTGCTACGCAGGCCGCCAGGATAGCCGGAGTGGCGATGATACTGGGCCTGCTCCCGCTTGTTACCGCTCAGGGCAACCTTGCCCGCGTTCACGATGATGACAAAGTCACCGGTGTCGATGTGCGGCGCGAATGTCGGCTTGTGCTTGCCGCGCAGCAGCTGAGCGGCCTGGCTGGCCAGCCTGCCGAGCACCACGTCCGTGGCATCGATGACATGCCAGGCCTGCTGGACGTCCGTGGGCTTGGGCTGGTACGTGCGCACAGGTCTGCCTTTTCTTGTCAGCGGATGCATCTCATTGTGCCTTTGGGCCGCTCACGCAGCTTGGCGTGTAGCTCTCACAACCCGCCAGGAAGCTCAGGCCCCTCCAGACCGCCGATGACGCGAAAACCATGATCACATCACCCTTGGCCGGCTGGTCTTTAAGGTTACCAGGCGAATGACGCGGACGGTCGGCGAGGTCGCCAGCCTCATCGACATCCGTGAAGATCTACCAGGCACACCGTAGTCTGCGGGAGGTGGACGAAAAACCGCCAGAGCGCTCACCCGGCGTTTCGGGGGACTCCTTCGGGCATGCCGCCGATCCGTGGCTCCCGGCCATGGATGACCCGCTGTTCGGCCCGCTGCACGGATTGCCGCCGTCGATCAGGAGACCCACGTGGACGCCTGACGCGGGCGCCGCCCTTCCAGGGCTGGACGAGCCGGGACCGAGCGACGCGGACGCGGGCGACGCGGAACCGATTCCCGTGGAGAGCGCGGTCGCGTCGCCTCCCGATGACCGTGCTGAAGCGGCGCCGGCCGAATCATCGCCGCCGGCCGAATCGGTGACGGCGACTGACGGCATAGCGCCGGCCGCACCGGATCACGCGCGCCACGAGCCGGCCGCCGTTCCCCCCGCCGTTCCCCCCGTGACCCGGGGCTACCTCGTCAGACTGATCACGATGGCGAGCGCCGTAGCGGCGTTGGTGATCGCCTCGGTCACTGTTGTGGCACAACATGACAGCCGCGACAACAGCCAACACGCCGCGCGGATGACGGCACCGAGCCCGGAAGCGGTCGGCCCCGCTGTCATCGACAGTGGGCGGACGGATGCCGATCCGATCACAGCCAACGAGTTCTTCAACACCGAGAGCAGCACTTTCGATCTTCGCTCGTACCAGCGCCTCGCCTACCGGCTGGAGTCCGGGTGCCCGGGGCTCACCGGCGAGCTCACCACCGCGTTGTCCGGCGACCGCTGCCGCCAGCTCGTCCACGCGGTGTACCTGGGCGGACCGGATGCATCCGGGCGCCGGGTGCTGGGGGCGGTGTCCGTCCTCGCTGTGGATGAGACGAGCACCGCCCAGAACGCGGCAAATATGGTCATCGCCGGAAGGGGCAGCATAACAGCCCTGGCCGTGCCGCCGGAGGCGCTGCCAGGCGCGCTGGTCACGAACCCGACGGGCGACAATTCCTGGCGGACCGCGCCGGTCAGCGGCCATTATCTGATCGTTCTTCAGCTCGCCTACACCGACGGCAGTCAGGGAGCCAGCAGCGACCCGGCGCTGAGTGCCGCCCGCCGCGATCTTGCGATACTCGCCAGCGAGCCGATCTCTCGACGCACGCTCACCGGTCACGGACCACGGTGACTAGCGACCGGTGACCGGGCGGTCAGCCTGACGACGTGGTGGGAACCCGCACGGCACGGGTCACCGCCGCGCGTGCGGCGAGATCGGTATCGGGAGGGTAGCGCACCTCGACGAGGGTGAGGCCGTGCGGCGCGACCACGGTCACCGCCGAGTCGCGGACGCCCCGCACGAGAACCCGCGCGACCCACTCCCGGGGACGGCGTCCCTCCCCCACCGCGAGCAGCGCCCCCACCAGTGCCCTGACCATCGAGTGACAGAAGGCGTCCGCCTCCACGTCCGCCGTCACCACGCCGTCGTGGACCCGCGCCACGTCCAGACGCAGCAGCGTCCGCACTGTGGTCGCGCCCTCCCGCCGCCGGCAGAACGCGCCGAAGTCGTGCTCGCCCAGCAGCGGGATGGCGGCGTGCCGCATCCGCTCGGCGTCCAGCGGACGCGGCCAGGCCAACGTGTCGTGCCGGCGCAGCGGGTCGACGCCGTACGGCGCGTCCCCGATCCGATAGGCGTAGCGTCGTGACAACGCTGAGAAGCGGGCGTCGAACCCCCGCGACGCCGGTGCCAGACCTGTGATCCGCACTGATCGGTCCAGTACGCCGTTGAGTCTGCGAGCGAGCCCGCCAAGCGGGACATCATCCGGGATGTCAACGTGGGCCACCTGGCCGCGCGCGTGGACACCCGCGTCGGTACGCCCGGCAACCGTGAGCCGGACCGCGGGCAACCGCGTCACCCGCATCAGGGCATCCTCCACGTCACCCTGCACAGTCCGCCGTCCGGGCTGACGCGCCCAGCCCGCGAACAGCGTCCCGTCGTAGGCCAAGTCGAGGCGCAGGCGCTGCAGGCCGTCGGCGGCTTTCACGGCGCCCCGACGATTCCGGCCGGACATTTCCGGATCACATATTGGATCACATCGTCCCGCCGGATGCGAAGTGGTGGGGAGGACATCGGGAATCACCAGGATCATGCTGTGATGCGAAACACGAAGCCCACCATCCTCTAATGGATGGTGGGCTCGCGCAAAACGGGCGTCCTGCGGACACAGCGGACGGCCGGGCACACGATACGACCTTTATCGCGCACCCGGCGGTCCCGAGAGTCGCTACTCGGTCCTGGGCGTGCCGGGCTCGTCATCGACGGCCGCCCCGCCATCGACAGCCGTGTCGTTGACAGCCGTGTCGTTGACAGCCGTGTCGTCATCGCTCGCGATGGCCTCCACCCGCTCGACGGCGGCCTCAGCAGCCTCAGCGGCCACCGCGGCCGCGGTCGGCGACTCCTTCGCGAGATCCGCGGCGGTCTCCGCGGTCGCGCCGGTCGGTCGCCGCCGGGGGATGAAGCGGCTGCCGCGGGCCCGCTCGGCCTCGCTCACCGCCTCCTGAGCGACGGTCATGGCCTCGACGAGCTCGATACGCGCCAGCGGTGCGTTGTCACCCTTGCGGGGCCCCAACTTCACGATGCGGGTGTAACCGCCGTCACGGTTGGCATAGCGTGGGCCGATCTCGGTGAACAGTACGTGCACGACGGACTTGTCGCGAACCACTCGCAGCACGCGGCGGCGCGAGTCCAGATCGCCGCGCTTGGCAAAGGTCACCAGCCGCTCGGCATACGGGCGGAGGCGCTTGGCCTTGGTCTCGGTCGTGGTGATGCCGCCGTGCTCGAACAGCGCGGTGGCGAGGTTGGCCAGCAACAGCCGCTCGTGTGCGGGACTGCCACCGAGCCGGGGGCCCTTGGTAGGCGTGGGCATGACAGTGCTCCTCGTTCCTTTCGGCGACCGCGCTCCAACAAGATACAACCGCGCCTCGCCGCGATCATCCGACCCCCGAGATCCGCGGTGGGCCGCCACTCAGGACGCCTGCCACGCCCCGGCCCGCCGCTTCGCGCCGAGCCGGGTACCTGGTTTCAGCGATCGAACAAAGCGAAGATCAATAAATGTCTAGTACTGCTCGGTCTCGACAAACTCCGCGCCGTCGTCAGCCGCGTCGCTGAACGACGTGTGATAGGTGTCGGTACCGTAGGTGTCCACGGCCTGCCGCGGGTCGAATCCGGGTGGGGAGTCCTTCAGCTGCAGCCCCATTCCGGCGAGCTTCGTCTTGACTTCGTCGATCGACTTCTGGCCGAAGTTGCGGATGTCGAGCAGGTCCGCCTCACTGCGGGAGACCAGTTCGCCGATCGTGTGGATGCCCTCACGCTTGAGGCAGTTGTAGGAACGGACCGTCAGATCCATCTCCTCGATCGGCAGTGCCAGGTCCGCGGCCAAGGCCGCGTCCGCGGCGGACGGGCCGATGTCAACACCCTCCGCCTCGGCGTTCAGCTCCTGCGCGAGACCGAACAGACCGACCAGCGTCTTGCCCGCGCTGGCCATCGCGTCCCGCGGGGAGATCGACTGCTTGGTCTCGACATCCACGATCAGTCGGTCGAAGTCGGTCCGCTGCTCGACACGGGTCGCCTCGACCTTGTAGGTGACCTTGAGGACCGGAGAGTAGATCGAGTCGACCGGGATCCGGCCGATCTCCTGGCCCGCCTGCTTGTTCTGGGTGGCGCTGACATAGCCACGCCCTCGCTCGACGGTCAGCTCGATCTCGAGCTTGCCCTTTTCGTTGAGAGTCGCCAGCTGCAGGTCCAAGCTGTGCACCTCGACACCGGTCGGCGGCGCGATGTCCGCCGCCGTGACCACCCCTGGGCCTTGCTTGCGCAGGTACATCACGGTCGGGTCGTCGTTCTCGGAGCTGACGACCAGTTCCTTGAGGTTCAGGATCAGGTCGGTGACGTCCTCTTTCACGCCTGGAACCGTGGAGAATTCGTGCAGCACCCCATCGATACGGATGCTGGTCACCGCCGCACCAGGGATAGAGGACAGCAAAGTACGGCGAAGCGAGTTGCCGAGGGTGTAGCCGAACCCCGGCTCAAGCGGTTCGATGACAAACCGGGAGCGGAACTCGGAGATCGGCTCCTCGGCCAGCGTCGGACGCTGTGCAATGAGCATCGTTGACATCCTTCCCAACGCGGCGACCGCCATATGACGCCGCGGCTTCGGCTCCAGACGGAGCCCGTGGGCGGGGCCTCCGTCCGCCCCACCCAGGTGGTACCTGCTTCGGTTCTGGCACAGACCGCGCTGAAAGCAGCACGACCGCAGCCGGTCCGACATCCCCGAGCCACCCCGTCACCCGTACGGCCAGGGCTCCCGCGGCGCTTGGACGCGCGGCGGGAGCCCTGGCCACAGCTCCGAGAGGGCTTCAGGAAAGCCGAAGTCTACGCTACTCGGAACTTCAGGCTACTTGGAGTACAGCTCAACGATCAGCTGCTCCTGGACCTGAGTGTCGATCACCTGGCGAGCCGGCAACGAGTGAACCAGCACCCGGAGCTGGCTCGGGATGACCTCCAGCCAGGCAGGGACGGTGCGCTGGCCGGCCGTCTCCCGGGCGATGATGAAGGGGGTCAGTTCACGTGCCTTGGGCGCGATCTCGACGATGTCGTTCTCGCTGACCCGGTAACTCGGGATGTCGACCTTGCCACCGTTCACCACGATGTGACCGTGCCGCACAGCCTGGCGGGCGGCGTCCCGGGACGGTGCGAAGCCAGCCCGGTAGACGACGTTGTCAAGCCTCGACTCAAGAATCTTCAGCAGCTCGTCGCCGGTCTTGCCGGTACGGCGGTTCGCCTCGTCGTAGTAGCCACGGAACTGCTTCTCGAGCACCCCGTAGATGCGCGCGCACTTCTGCTTCTCACGCTTCTGCAGCAGGTACTCGGAGTCCTTGGTGCGACCGCGGCCGTGCTCACCCGGAGGATACGGCCGGATCTCGATCGGGCACTTGGGCGACTCGCACTTGCTGCCCTTCAGGAACAGCTTCGTCTTCTCACGGCGGCACCGCTTGCAGTCCGCGCCGGTGTAGCGGGCCATGCTTGTCCTTCTCTCCTTTGCGACCGGGGACGGCGCGACCATGGTTTTCTTCGCGCGACCAGAGGCCGTGATGTGCCGTCAGACCCTACGTCGCTTGGGCGGCCGGCAACCGTTGTGAGGCGTGGGGGTCACATCCTGGATGGCGCCGACCTCGAGACCGGCCGCCTGCAGGGAGCGGATCGCCGTCTCCCGGCCCGAACCCGGACCCTTGACAAAAACGTCCACCTTGCGCATCCCGTGTTCCTGCGCCTTGCGGGCGGCGTTCTCCGCCGCCATCTGCGCGGCGAACGGAGTCGACTTACGGGAGCCCTTGAAACCGACGTGCCCGGCGCTTGCCCAGGAGATCACATTTCCGCTGGGGTCCGTGATCGACACGATCGTGTTGTTGAAAGTGCTCTTGATGTGGGCGTGGCCGTGCGCGACGTTCTTCTTCTCCTTGCGCCGGACCTTCTTGATCCCGGCGGCACGCGTCTTTGGCGGCATATGTGCTCGTGGTCTCCGTTTGCGAGGTCGTCGGTCAGTGCCCGGTAGCGGTGCCCAACAGCGGTCACACCGACCGGACGTCACTGACTACTTCTTACCGGCCTTCTTCTTGCCGGCGATGGCGCGGCGTGGACCCTTACGGGTACGCGCGTTGGTGTGGGTCCGCTGCCCGTGGACGGGAAGGTTCCGCCGGTGCCGCAGGCCCTGGTAGCAACCGATTTCCATCTTCCGGCGGATGTCCTGACGCACCTCCCGGTGCAGGTCACCCTCGACCCGGTAATTCGCGTCGATCCACTCCCGCAGCCTGACGACCTCCTCGTCAGCAAGGTCACGGACGCGCGTGTCCGGATTGACCCCGGTGGCGGCGAGAGTCTCCAGCGATCGGCTCCGGCCGATCCCGAAGATGTAGGTGAGAGCGACCTCGATCCGCTTCTCCCGCGGGAGGTCTACGCCTGAAAGGCGTGCCATACCAGGTATTTCCTTCCTGTACGGAGGTCTTGAGCGCCCCCATCCCGTGACGGCACGCTGTCCGTCGAGCCGGGCCCCGGCCTCCGACCGGGGGTGAGCGCCGCTTGATAGGCGGCACGGTGACGCTTTGGCGAACCCGTCCAGCGCCTCCACAGCCGGGAAAGATCACTCCCCGGCCAGCGGGCCAAGGCGTCAGCCCTGCCGCTGCTTGTGGCGCAGATTGTCACAGATGACCATTACTCGGCCATGACGACGGATCACTTTGCACTTGTCGCAGATCTTCTTGACGCTCGGCTTGACCTTCACGGCTGCACGAACCTCCTTGCGCAGCCGCTGGGGCGCGCGTGCGGATGACTTGGGAGCCCTCGGCCTCCGGCGAGCAGTCTGAACAGCGACCGCATCGCCATCGGCCAGGCGAGTTTACTTGTAGCGGTAGACGATCCGGCCCCGGGACAGGTCGTACGGGGAAAGCTCGACGACCACCCGGTCCTCCGGAAGGATCCGGATGTAGTGCTGACGCATCTTGCCACTGATGTGGGCGAGAACGCGATGGCCGTTCTGGAGCTCGACCCGAAACATCGCGTTCGGGAGCGGCTCCACAACTCGGCCTTCGATCTCGATGGCCCCGTCCTTCTTCGGCATGTCCTCCGCTGTCCTACCCTCGGGTGTCCGACGGTGGACACAGGCGAACGCCCACTAACCGCCGGCCTCTAAGTGTACGTTGCCCATCCGTCAAGAGCCAACCTGGCTCCATCACGCGGCCACGGAGCCGGATCAGCGGCCATCCAAGACAGAGATCAGGCAACGAGATCAGGCAACAGAGGTCTGGGCCGGCTGACCGCAGGCAACACCGAGCTCGGCGAACTTCGCGGCGCCGCCGTCCAGAGCCGTCAGCACCCAGGGACCCCGCGCAGTGACCGCGACCGTGTGTTCCGTGTGGGCCGCAAACAGGCCGTCAGCGGTGACCACCGTCCAGTCGTCGTCGAGTACCGCGGTATCCGGTCGGCCAATCGTGATCATTGGCTCGATCGCCAGCGCGACCCCTTCAACCAGTCGGATGCCGCGACCAGGCCGCCCGTAGTTGAGGATGTGTGGTGGCTGGTGCATCTCGGTTCCGATCCCATGCCCGCCGTAGTGGTCCACGATGCCGTATCCGAGCGGCCGGACATAACGCTCCACCGCCGCCGAGATATCCGTGAGCTTGCCCCCGAGCTGCGCCGCCGCCAGACCCCGCCACAGCGCCTGCTCACAGGCTTCGGTCATGTCCAGGATGTCGCGCGAGACCGCGCCGACCGGTACCGTGATCGCGGCGTCACCATGCCAGCCGTTCACGATCGCGCCGCAGTCGATGGAGATGAGATCTCCCTCACGCAGTACCCGCTTGCGTCGTGGGATGGCATGCACGACCTCGTTGTTGACGGATGTGCAGATCGTCGCCGGAAAACCCTGGTATCCCTTGAAGGAGGGAATGGCGCCCTCAGCCCGAATCGCGCCCTCGGCGATGACATCAAGATCAGCGGTACTGATACCCGGTTTGACGGCCGCACGCAGCTTCTCCAGGGTGCGCGCGACGACAAGGCCCGCCACCCGCATCTTCGCGATCTCGCCTTCGGTCTTGATCTGGACATGCTCTCGTCGCGCCACGCTCGTCGCCCCGGTCCGTATCCCTAGTCCGCCTGAAGCCCCCAGAAACGCGAAAAAACCATGATCGCGCATCCTTCGGCCGGTGTCTCTGGTAACCCTGTCACCCTGCGTCTCTCATGGGCTCCGATGGCGGAAAAATTCCTGGTCGTGCCCGCTTCCGCCACGAGGAGCCACACCCACGGCCCCTACTGTGTGGCCGCCCGCCCAAGTCTGCCCGCCGAGACGGCGCCGCGCCGCCTACAAGCCACCGTGACGCCGCACCCTACGATCACCTGACAACAGGGGCGCGCTAAGAGCGACCGGCAATAGGGACGCGGCGTCGCGGGGCTGGGGCACGCACCTCGCCGTGTTGTCGTCAGTCGCCACCCAACACCAGGGTGGCTCCCTCCGCCGCCTCGCGATCTACGCACCCCAGCCCCGCTCCTTGATCCACGCCCCTATTGCCGGGCGCTCTAACTTGCATAGTGACGCAGGGCGTCAAGGGCACGATCAGTGACGTTGTCCACCGGCCCGGTGGCGTCAAGACCGATCAGCAGGCCTTTCGCGGCGTAGTAGGCGACCAGGGGCGAAGTCTGCTCGGCATACACCTCCAACCGGTGGCGCACCGTCTCAGAGCGGTCGTCGTCACGCTGGAACAGCTCACCGCCGCACCGATCGCAGACGCCCTCCACCGCGGGAGGATCGAAGTCCACGTGCCAGATGTGCCCGCAGTTACGGCAGGTCCGCCGCCCAGACAGGCGCCGCACCACCTCATCGTCGTCGACGACGAGTTCCAGAACGACGTCCAGGCGCGTTCCCATGCCCTCGAGCAGCTGCCCCAGAACCTCAGCCTGGGGGACGTTACGTGGGAAGCCGTCGAGGAGGAAACCCTTGGCCGCGTCCTCCTCAGCCAGCCTGTTACGGACCATCCCGATAGTGATCTCATCGGGCACAAGGTCGCCCGCATCCATGAACTGCTTCGCGAGCACCCCGAGTTCGGTGCCCTCCCGGACGTTCGCCCGGAAGATGTCTCCCGTCGAGATCTTGGGGATCAACCGTGCCTGGGCGATGAACGCGGCCTGGGTGCCCTTACCAGCGCCCGGTGGTCCGACCAGTACGAGGCGCACTACCGCAGAAAACCTTCGTAGTTGCGGAGCATGAGCTGGCTCTCGATCTGTTTCACGGTTTCCAGCCCCACCCCCACAATGATCAGTACCGAAGTGCCGGCGAAGGGAAACGGCTGCTGTTTGGTGAGATTGAGCAGCGCAAGTGGCAGGACCGTGATGACGCCAAGGAAGAGCGAGCCCGGGAGAGTGATCCGCGACAGCACCCGGTCGAGATACTCAGCGGTCGGACGGCCGGGCCTGATCCCAGGGATGAAACCGCCGTACTTCTTCATGTTGTCCGCCACCTCGGTCGGGTTGAAAGTGATGGCCACATAGAAGTAGGTGAAGAAAATGATCAGTCCGGCATAGATAATCAGATACAGCGGGTGGTCACCACGCGCCAGGTAGCGCTGCTCAAAGTCCTGGAAGGTCTTGTTACTCCAGACCTGCCCGAGCAGCTGTGGAAGCTGGAGCAGGGATGAGGCGAAGATCACGGGAATAACCCCCGCCTGGTTCACCTTGATCGGCAGGTAGGTCGAGGTGCCGCCGTACATCCGGCGGCCGATCAGCCGCTTGGCATACTGCACCGGGATCCGCCGCTGCGACTGCTCCACGAACACCACGAACACCACGATCGCCAGACCCAGCAGACAGATGAGGGTGAAGACGACGCCGCCGGCGACCTGGAGGATCCGGGTCCCCTGAGACGGCAGCGCGGCCGCGATCGAGGTGAAAATCAACAGTGACATGCCGTTACCAACACCACGAGCAGTGATCAACTCGCCGAGCCACATGATCACAGCGGTTCCCGCGGTCATGGTGATAACGATGACCGCGATACGGAAGAGGCTGGTGTCGGGGATGATCGGCGCGGAACAACCGGGGAAGAGGTTGCCACTGCGGGCGAGCGCGACGATACCCGTCGCCTGCAGAACCCCCAGGGAGATGGTCAGATAACGGGTGTACTGCGTGAGCTTCTGCTCGCCGGAGGCGCCTTCCTTCTTCAGCTGCTCGAGGCGCGGAATGACCACGACCAGCAACTGGATGATGATGCTCGCCGTGATGTACGGCATGATCCCCAGGGCGAAGATGGAGAGCTGAAGAAGAGCGCCACCGCTGAAAAGGTTGATCAACGAGTAGACGTTCCGGCTGTCGGCGCTCGCGGAGGACAGGCACTGGTTGATCGCGCCGGTTGAGATCCCCGGCGATGGCAGCACGCTACCCATCCGGAACAGAACGATGATCCCGAACGTAAAGAGCAGCTTCTTACGCAGGTCGGGCGTGCGGAAGGCCCGTGTGAAGGCGGTGAGCACGACTCCTCCTGCTGATCGTCACGGCAAACCCACTCGGTGGACGACTGTCCTGGCCGAACATAGGACCGGCGGTGCGCGGTGTGCCGACTGTAACAGTAGAGACGGTCCACTCGTCCCGACATGGACCGGCGACAACGCCGAGCGCGCCTGGGTCACGGCCAGGCCCAGAGTCGGCATAGCGGTCGGCCGCCTCCGGGATCAGGGGCATGGAGACATGGCTCATGACTTTTTGGCGTATTCGGAACAGAGCTGATCTATCCTTGCAAAGCCTCCGCGCGGACGCAACCGATACAGAAAGGATCATTCTGGCGGTCACGCCGGGCGGCACGATGAAGAGCGCCCGGCAGAACCGTCTCCGGCGGCACGGGACATGACGGCCAAATCATCATCCCGGCCATCCCGGGTGAACGCCGCTGGATGCCGGGCATCCGGCGCGAAACACAGCGCCGGATGGGAAAACAGCCCCGCGCCGCCCGGGTGCCCGGCAGCCGCCTGAACCGGCGGCAGCGGTGCCTCAGAGCTCGACGACGCTGCCGCCGACAGCAAGAATCTTCTCCCGGGCCGTGGTCGAGAAGGCGTGAGCGCTCACGTTCAGCGCCACTGCGATCTCCCCATCGCCCAGGACCTTCACGAGCGCGTTACGGCGTACCGCACCGGCGCCCACCAGATCGTTCACACCGATCTCGCCACCGGCTGGGAACAGCTCGGCGAGAGTGGCGACATTCACAACCTGGTACTCCTTGCGGAAGCGGTTCTTGAACCCCTTGAGCTTGGGCACGCGCATGTGCAACGGCATCTGGCCGCCCTCGAAACGGGCCGGAACCTGCTTGCGCGCCTTCGAGCCCTTCGTACCGCGACCGGCGGTCTTGCCCTTGGAGCCCTCGCCCCGGCCGACACGGGTCTTGGCCTTGTGCGCACCCGCCGCGGGCCTGAGGTGGTGGACCTTGAGACCACGACCGCGGGCAGCGTCAGCCGTCCCCGGCTCGGAGGCCTTGGTCAGGCTGCTCATTCATGCACCTCCTCGACCTTGACGAGATGGGTCACAGTCGCAATCATCCCACGTATTTCCGGGCGGTCATCACGAACGGTGGTGGCTCTGATCCGGCGAAGCCCAAGAGTCCGCAGGGTCTCCCGCTGATTGCGCGTCCCACCGATTTCGGAGCGAATCTGGGTGATCTTCAGACGAGCCATCACACACCGACCCCGGCCGCCCGCGCCCGCAGCATCGCGGGCGGCGCGACATCCTCGATCGGCAGGCCGCGGCGTGCCGCGATCTCCTCGGGACGCATGAGGCCCCGCAGCGCCGAGACGGTGGCGTGCACGATGTTGATGGGATTCGACGAGCCCAGCGACTTCGACAGGACATCGTGAACACCCGCGCACTCCAGCACCGCGCGCACTGGTCCACCCGCGATGACACCGGTACCCGGTGATGCCGGCTTGAGCAGCACGACTCCGGCCGCGGCCTCGCCCTGAATCGGGTGCGGGATCGTCGAGCCGATCCGCGGCACCTTGAAGAAGTGCTTCTTGGCCTCTTCCACACCCTTGGCGATGGCGGCCGGCACCTCTTTGGCCTTGCCGTAACCCACACCGACGGTGCCGTCCGCGTCACCGACAACGACGAGGGCCGTAAAGCTGAACCGCCGACCGCCCTTGACGACCTTCGCCACCCGGTTGATGGCGACCACTCGCTCGATGTAGGCGTTCTTGTCCTGCGCCGGACCGCCGCCCTGGCGGTCGCGGCGTTCCCGACGGTCAGAGCCGCCGGAGCCGCCTCCGCGGCGCTGCTGGCCTGGCATCAGTAAATCTCCCTGTTTAGAGGGCCAAAGGCGACGCGATCACAATGTTCGCGCGCCGCCAGCGGCCGAAATCCCAGCGGCACTGTTGATCTTCCGCATGTCCTACGGCAAGGCATCAGAACTCGAGCCCGCCTTCCCTGGCGGCGTCCGCGAGCGCCGCTATCCGGCCATGGTAGGTCCGACCACCACGATCGAACACCACCGCGCCTATTCCCGCTTGCCGGGCGCGTTCGGCGACAAGCTGCCCGACGGCCTTCGCCTGTGCGGTCTTGTCACCCTCCGCGGTGCGCAGCGACGCGTCCAGCGTGGATGCCGAAACGAGCGTGTGGCCGGCGATGTCGTCGATGACCTGGGCGTAGATGTGACGAGCCGAGCGGGTGACCACGAGGCGCGGGCGGGCGGATGTACCCGTGATCTTCTTGCGAATCCGCACGTGCCGGCGAAGCTTCGCCGAACGCCGCTGGGCGCTGACACTGACAGCCATGATCCGTTCCCCTACTTCCCGGACTTGCCGACCTTGCGGCGGACGACCTCGCCCTGATACCGCACACCCTTGCCCTTGTACGGATCTGGCTTGCGGAGCCGGCGGATCTTGGCTGCCACCTCGCCGACCTGCTGCTTGTCGATCCCGTGGACGACAAAGCGCGTCGGTGTCTGCACCTCGAACCGGATGCCCTCCGGCGCCTTCACCGCGACCGGGTGACTGAAGCCGAGCGCGAACTCCAGGTCCGAGCCCTTGGCCTGAACGCGGTAACCGACACCAACGATCTCAAGTGTCTTCGAGTATCCGGCGGTGACTCCGGTGACCATGTTCGCCACCAGCGACCGGGTCAGGCCGTGCAGCGCCCGGGAACGGCGTTCGTCGTCCGGACGAATGACGAGCAGCTGACCATCCTGCGCACTGACGGTGATCGGTTCCACCACGGAATGGCTGAGAGTCCCCTTGGGGCCCTTGATGACGATCTCTGGGCCGTCCAGGGAGACATCCACGCCGCTGGGCACCGAGATCGGCAGGCGTCCGATGCGTGACATCGTGCGGCCCCCTTACCAGACGTAGGCGAGGACTTCCCCGCCTACCCTGCGCTTGTTGGCCTGTTTGTCGGTCAGCAGGCCCGATGACGTGGAAATGATCGCCACACCAAGACCGCCGAGCACCTTGGGCAGGTTGGTCGCCTTTGCGTAGACCCGCAGGCCCGGCTTGCTGATGCGCTTCACCCCGGCGATGGAGCGCTCCCGGTTCGGGCCGTACTTCAGCTCCACGACGAGGGACGCGCCGACGTCGCCGTCCGGCGGCTCCTCGACGTGCCATCCGGCGATGTAACCCTCCTGCTGGAGGATCTCCGCAATATGCGTTTTGATCTTGCTGTTCGGCATCACCACCTGATCGTGGTATGCACGGTTGGCATTACGGACACGGGTCAGCATGTCCGCAATCGGATCTGTCATCGTCATGGGGCTGAAGCCTTCCTCGCGACGGTTCCCCGCAGCTGTCGAGCCGGGGCCTGCCGCGAACGGGTGGGTAGTGTGCGCCGGCCGCTGGCGGGCGTGGACGTCCTGCGCCCCGTCCCGCTACCGGTAGGTCGTGCTACCAACGGCTGGCCGCCGATGGCGCGAAAAGAGCAACACACGCGCCGCCGCCGACCACAATGCGAAAATCTTTCACTACCACGAGCTCTTGGTGATCCCGGGAAGCTCGCCGCGGTGCGCCATCTGCCGCAGGCACACCCGGCACAGGCCGAACGCCCGGTAGACCGACCGCGGCCGGCCGCAGCGCTGGCAACGGGTGTAGCCCCGCACACCGAACTTCGGCTTGCGGATCGCCTTTTCAATCAGTGCCTTCTTCGCCATCTGCCTGCCATGCCTTCTCTCTGGCCGCCGGTGGTGTGCCCACGGAGTACAGTCACACCGCCGGTGGCCGTCAGTTCTCCCGGAAGGGGAAGCCCAGCGCGCGCAACAGCGCACGGCCCTCGTCATCGGTCGTGGCGGTCGTGACGACCGTGATGTCCATTCCCCGGACCCGGTCGATACGGTCTATATCGATCTCATGAAAGATCGACTGTTCGATCACGCCGAAGGTGTAGTTACCCGAGCCATCGAACTGTTTCGGGGACAGCCCGCGGAAGTCACGGATACGCGGGAGCGCGACCGAGACAAGGCGGTCCAGAAACTCCCACATCCGATCGCCACGCAGGGTCACCTTAGCGCCGATAGGCATGCCCTCCCGCAGCTTGAACTGCGCGATGGACTTCTTCGCCCGGCGAACGGCGGGCTTCTGGCCGGTGATCGCCGTGAGGTCCCGCAGCGCGCCATCGATGAGTTTCGCGTCCCGGGCCGCGTCGCCAACGCCCATGTTGACCACGACCTTGACCACGGTCGGGATCTGCATCACGTTCGCGTAGTGGAACTGTTCGCGCAAGCCTGACGCGATCTCCTCGCGATACCGCAGCTTGAGCCGTGGCAGCGGACGGGATTCGATGCTAGTAGTCATCTCTCGTTTCCTTGCAGCCTCTGCCCAACGGACGGCGATCCACACGGCGATCCGGCCAGGGCATGTCTGATGGATGTTGGTCGATGTGGGCGATGATCAAGAAAGTGGCCCGCGAGGCGGAGGAGGCCCGGATAGCGGTGTCCTATCCGGACCGACGACAACACAGCGGGACGCTTTCTGGGCATTGATCCGCGCGATCGAAGATCCATCAGACACGCCCCAGGCCGCGGGAGGCGCCGCCGGGCACTGTGTGGGCGCCGTCAGCGATCCATCCCTGCCCAACGGACGGCGATCCACACGGCGATCCGGCCAGGCCGCAGGAGGCGCCGCGTGCCCGGAGGGCACGCAAGCCGACGAGAACGCCGCCGGGCACTGTGTGGGCGCCGTCAGCGATCCATGCGGTTACGTTAGCCATATCTACAGCTCGGTGCCGGTGCGACGGGAGATCCGCACCTTCGTGCCGTCATCGTTGATGCGGTAGCCGATCCTGGTCGGACGGCCGTCGGACGGATCGACAATCATGACGTTGCTGACGTGGATGGGCGCTTCCTGGGTGACGATGCCGCCGGACTGCGAGCCCCGAGCGGAGGTGTTCACCCGGGTGTGTCGGACGACCCTGTTCGCGCCCTCGACAACCACTTTGTCCTCAGCGGGGAAAGCCCTGATGACCTTCCCCTTGAGCCCACGGTCCTTACCTGTCACGATCTGGACCGTGTCGCCTTTTCTGATCTTCATTCTGGCCACGGTCACAGCACCTCCGGCGCCAGCGAAATAATCTTCATGAACTTCTTGTCACGCAACTCGCGACCAACCGGTCCGAAGATGCGTGTACCCCGGGGGTCGCCACCGTCCCGGATGAGCACGGCGGCGTTCTCGTCGAACCGGATATAGGAGCCGTCGGGACGCCGGCGCTCCTTGGTGGTGCGTACGACGACCGCCTTGACCACGTCACCACGCTTGACGCCAGCCCCGGGCAGGGCGTCCTTCACGGTCCCGACGATGATGTCGCCGATACCGGCATAACGACGCCCCGAACCACCGAGTACCCGAATGCACAGCAGTTCCCTGGCACCCGTGTTGTCGGCGACCCGAAGCCGCGACTCCTGCTGGATCACTTCCCGCTCCCGAACTGCGTCGGCGCCCGCCTGCCGGCGGCCGGCTCGCTAGACCCTTCCAAGTCCTCCGGCGGCGCGAAAAACCACGATCACGCCGCCATCGGCCCGTAGAACACAATCGGCTGGTCGATCTACTTGGCCTTCTCCAGAACCTCGACCACACGCCAGCGCTTGGTCGCCGACAGCGGGCGGGTCTCCATCAGCAGGACCCGGTCACCGACGCCGGTCGTACTGTTCTCGTCGTGTGCCTTGACCTTCTTGGTACGCCTGATGGTCTTGCCGTAGAGCGGGTGCTGAACCCGGTCCTCCACCGCGACCACCACGGTCTTGGCCATCTTGTCGCTGATCACAAGGCCTTCGCGGACCTTGCGGAAGCCGCGACCGCCGGTCGCCGCCCGCGCGGTGACCGGCGGGTTCCCTGTCGCCGGGGTGCCGTCCGTTGTCATCCCATTCACGCCCGTTCCACCTGTATCGCCGCCGTTGTCTGCAACGGCTCAACGCCGCCAACCGCTCCGGGCACTTCAGTCCCGACCAGGTTCGGATCATCAGCGAGGCCGAGTTCACGCTCCCGGAGCACCGTGTAGATACGCGCGATGTCACGCCGGACGTCCTGCAGGCGGCGATTGTTGGAAAGCTGACCGGTAGCGGCCTGAAAACGGAGGTTGAAGAGCTCCTCCTTGGCCTCGCGCAGCTTGTCCACCAGGTCCTGCCCAGACAGGGTCCGTAGCTCGTCGGCGGTCGCGGTCGCCATCACGCGCCTCCCTCGCGGGTCACGAACCGGCACTTCATCGGGAGCTTGTGGATGGCACGCCGCATCGCCTCCCGCGCGACCGGCTCAGACACCCCCGAGAGTTCGAACATCATGCGCCCGGGCTTGACGTTGGCGATCCACCACTCCGGCGAGCCCTTGCCCGAACCCATCCGGGTCTCAGCCGGCTTCTTGGTCAGCGGCCGGTCCGGGTAGATGTTGATCCAAACCTTGCCACCACGGCGGATGTGGCGCGTCATCGCGATACGCGCCGACTCGATCTGCCGGTTCGTCACATAGGCGGACTCCAGCGCCTGGATGCCGAACTCACCGAACGCGATTTTGGTGCCGCCCTTGGCCGCGCCGCCACGACCGGGATGGTGCTGCTTGCGGTGCGCGACCTTACGGGGAATCAGCATTGTCCTAGCCCTCCGTCTCCTGGGCCGTCCCAGCAGCGGGCGCGGCGGTGTCGAGCGGAGCCGAAACCGGAGCTGAGACCGGCGCCGCGGGGGCAGCCGCCTCAGCCGCCGGGGCCGTCACAGCCGGCGCGGTAGCGGTGTCAGCGCCAACCGCAGCCGTCGCGTCACCACCGCTACCAGCGTTACCGCCACCAGCGTTACCGCCACCAGCGTTACCGCCACCACCACCGGTGGCACCGCCACCGCCACGGCCACGCCGCTCACCCTGCCGCGCGGCGGCACGCCCGGCGTCGGTGCCACCGGTGGTGGTACCCGACGAACCCGACCGTGGCCCACGGCGCGGGCGCTCCCGGCGGTGCTGGCGCTGGAGTGCCTCCTGCGCCTCCCGCTCCGCACGGCTCTGGACCACGTCACCCTTGTAGATCCAGACCTTCACGCCGATACGGCCGAAGGTGGTCCGGGCCTCGTAGAATCCGTAGTCGATGTCGGCGCGCAGCGTGTGCAGGGGCACCCGGCCTTCGCGGTAGAACTCCGAGCGGCTCATCTCGGCGCCGCCCAGGCGTCCGGAACACTGCACCCGGATGCCCTTGGCGCCGCCCTTCATCGCCGACTGCATGGCCTTGCGCATCGCCCGCCGGAAGCTGACCCGGCTCGACAGCTGCTCCGCCACGCCCTGCGCGACGAGCTGGGCGTCGACCTCAGGGTTCTTCACCTCAAGGATGTTGAGCTGGACCTGCTTGCCGGTCAGCTTCTCGAGGTCGCCGCGGATGCGGTCGGCCTCAGCGCCGC
This sequence comes from Protofrankia sp. Cj5, assembly GCF_917627405.1. Classification (NCBI taxonomy): domain Bacteria; kingdom Bacillati; phylum Actinomycetota; class Actinomycetes; order Frankiales; family Frankiaceae; genus Protofrankia; species Protofrankia sp. Cj5. The sequence goes on along the minus strand of NZ_CAKJTO010000028.1, from coordinate 17,905 downwards.
GACGTCCGATGACGATCCCCGGGCGGGCGGTGTGGATGTCCACCCGCAGCCGGCCCTGGGTCCGCTCGATGTCGACCCGACTGATTCCCGCGCGCTCCATACCCCGGGACATCATCTTACGGATCTTCACATCCTCGCCGACGTACGCCTTGTACTGCTTGTCGGCGTACCAACGAGAGGTGAACTCCGAAGTGATCCCGAGCCGGAACCCGTGCGGGTTGACCTTCTGCCCCACTACCGGGCCCTCCTTGCAGTCTGCGATGCGCCGGTCGACGCGCCGCGGGTCACCGAAACCGGTTCCCGGCTTTCCACGACGACCGTGATGTGGCTGGTCCGCTTCCGGATCCGGTAGGCACGGCCCTGCGCCCGCGGACGGATGCGCTTGAGCGTCGGGCCCTCGTCGACGTAGACCTCGCCCACCCAGAGCGTGGACGGGTCAAGGCCGTGATTGTGCTCGGCGTTCGCAACCGCGCTCGCGACCACCTTGTACACGTCCTCGCTGGCCGCCTGTGGGGCAAAACGGAGGATGTCCAGGGCCTCGCGGGCGGAACGGCCACGGACCAGGTCGACAACCCGACGCGCCTTGGTCGGCGATACCCGGACATAGCGGGCCGAGGCCTTCGCCCCGTCCAGACCGGACCGGGTGAGCCCGTCCACGAGGTCGTCAGCCACGACGCGACCTCCGGTCTTCCTTGACGTGACCGCGGAAGGTCCGCGTCGGCGCGAACTCGCCGAGCTTGTGACCAACCATCCCCTCGGTGATGAACACCGGGACGTGCTTGCGGCCGTCGTGCACGGCGATGGTGTGCCCCAGCATGTCCGGGATCACCGTCGAGCGCCGCGACCAGGTCTTGATGACGTTCTTCGTGCCCTTGGCGTTCTGTACGTCCACCTTCTTGAGCAGGTGGTCGTCGACGAACGGGCCCTTCTTCAGGCTACGTGGCATGGCGTGTCTCCTCCTTCCCGCTCAGAACCGATGGTCATACGTCGATTGGCACCGGATGTGAACAATCATGATCACCGCCGCCTGTTCTGCTTCCGACGACGGACGATCAGCGCGTCGCTCGACTTACGGGTAGCGCGGGTACGCCCCTCGGGACGGCCCTTCGGGTTCACCGGATGCCGGCCACCGGAGGTCTTGCCCTCGCCACCACCATGCGGGTGATCAACTGGGTTCATCGCCACACCGCGGACGGTGGGCCGACGCCCCTTCCAGCGCATCCGGCCGGCCTTGCCCCAGTTGATATTGTTCTGCTCGGCGTTGCCCACCTCACCGACCGTGGCCCGGCAGCGGACATCGACGTTGCGGATCTCACCGGAGGGCATCCGGAGCTGGGCGAAGGGACCGTCCTTGGCCACCAGCTGCACGCTCGCGCCAGCGCTGCGCGCGATCTTCGCACCACCGCCGGGACGCAGCTCGATGGCGTGCACCACCGTGCCGGTCGGGATGTTGCGCAGCGGCAGGGCATTACCAGGCTTGATGTCGGCGGTCGTGCCCGAACTGACCATGTCGCCCTGCTTGAGTTTCACCGGGGCGAGGATGTAGCGCTTCTCGCCGTCGGCGTAGTGCAGCAGAGCGATCCGCGCGGTCCGGTTCGGGTCATACTCGATGTGCGCGACCTTGGCCGGCACACCATCCTTGTCCCGCTTGAAATCAATCAGACGGTAGGCACGCTTGTGCCCGCCGCCCTGGTGCCGTGTGGTGATACGCCCGTGGACGTTCCGACCGCCCTTGGAGTGCAGCGGGCGGACCAGCGACTTCTCCGGATGGTCACGAGTGATCTCGACGAAGTCGGCCACGCTCGAACCACGGCGACCCGGTGTGGTCGGCTTGTACCTACGAATACCCATGGTTATCCACCGTGTCCTAGTCCCCGCACGCCAGGCCCAGCGGGCGCCTGGCAGCGTTCTCGTCGGCTTGCGTGACCGCCGGCCACGCGGCGCCGCCTGCGGCCTTGCCAGGAACCCGCTGGATCCTGCCGAGATGGCGGGCGAACAAGTCCCCGCACGCCAGGCCCAGCGGGCGCCTGGCAGCGTTCTCGTCGGCTTGCGTGACCGCCGGCCACGCGGCGCCGCCTGCGGCCTTGCCAGGTATCCCGCTGGATCCCGGCGTGGTGGTGGTCTGCGAGCCGAACGCGATCAGACTGAAAGCCCTCTCATGCACCAGGGCCTCCGAAGATCTCGATGGTGTCCCCGGGAGCCAGACTGACCATGGCCCGCTTGGTGGACTTGCGCTGACCCCAACCGGCCTTGGTGCGCTTGCGCTTACCCGAGCGGTTGATGGTGTTCACCCGCAGCACCCGGACGTTGAAAATCTGCTGGACCGCAATCTTGATCTCGGTCTTGTTCGCGCCCGGACGGACGATGAACGTGTAGACGTTCTCGTCCAACAGGCCGTAGCTCTTCTCGGAGACGACCGGCTTGATGATCACGTCACGCGGATCGGCGATCACTTGGCTTCCTCCTCGGCTTCCGCGCCATCGTCGGACCGGGCCCGCGACTCCTGGGTGCCCAGCGGCTCCGCATCGCCAGCCGGGACGAAGGACCCATCCTGTGCCGCCAGCACCTGTGACCGGGCCAGGAAGGCAGCCAGAGCGCCCTCGGTGAACACCACATCGTCGCTGACGAGCACGTCGTAGGTGTTGAGCTGGCCGGGATCAAGCAGGTGCACAGCGGGGACGTTGCGCAGGCTCTTCCAGGTGAGCTCGTCGTCCCGGGCCGCCACCACCAGCACCCGGCGGGTATCAGCGATCGTCCGAAGCGCCGTGAGCGCGGCCTTTGTCGACGGGGTCGCACCGGCAACCAGCGACGACACAACGTGGATCCGGTTGTTGCGCGCCCGGTCGGACAGGGCCCCACGCAGCGCGGCGGCCTTCATCTTCTTGGGCGTCCGCTGGTCGTAGGAGCGAGGCTTGGGGCCGTGAACGATGCCACCGCCGGTGAACTGCGGGGCGCGCAGCGAGCCCTGCCGGGCCCGGCCGGTGCCCTTCTGCCGGTAGGGCTTACGCCCACCACCGCGGACCTCGCCGCGGGTCAGCGTGGAGTGGGTGCCCTGGCGCGCCGCGGCGAGCTGCGCCACCACCACCTGGTGGATGAGCGGGACGTTCAGCGCGACGTCGAACACCGCCCCGGGCAGTTGTGCGCTGCCGACCTCACCACCGGTGGGAGCGTGGACAACGATCGTGCGGGTCTCGGGCACGGCGGCGGCAGCCGCGGAAGTCCGCGACCGGGCGCGCGCTGACGTCGTCGCTGCGCTCATGCCGATACCTCCTCACTGGACGTCACAGCGTCACCGCTCGTGACAGGCGTCTCGGCGGCGGGCTCGAAGTCAGCGGGCTCAAAGTCAGCGGGCTCAAAGTCAGCGGGTGCGGGACGTTTCGCCGCGCTGCGGACGAGCACCAAGCCCCCGTCAGGGCCGGGCACCGCACCTTTGATCAACAAAAAGCCACGTTCGGTGTCGACCGCGTGGACGGTCAGGCCCGCAACGGTGACGCGCTCATGCCCCATCCGCCCAGCCATGCGCAGGCCCTTGAAGACCCGGCCGGGAGTGGCGCAGCCGCCGACCGAGCCCGGTGAACGGTGCTTGCGCTCGACTCCGTGGCCGGCGCCAAGGCCCTTGAAGCCGTGCCGCTTCATCACACCGGCGAAGCCCTTGCCCTTGGATGTTCCCGTTACGTCCACCACCGCGCCCGCGGCGAAGACCGCTCCGGTCAGTTCCTGGCCGGGCCGGTACCTGGCGGCGTCCGCCGTGCGCAGCTCGACCAGATGGCGCCGGGGAGGCACCCCGGCGCGCGCGAAGTGACCGCGCAGCGGCTGGGTCACCCGACGGGGGTCGACTTCACCGTAACCGAGCTGGACCGCCGAATAGCCGTCCGAATCGGGAGTCCTGATCTGCGTCACCACGTTCGGACCGGCCTTAATCACCGTGACCGGGACGATGCGGTTGTTGGCGTCCCATACCTGGGTCATCCCGAGCTTGGTGCCCAGCAGGCCCCTGTAGTTGCGATTGAGCATGACTGCGCCGGCCCCTTTAAAGCTTGATCTCGATATCGACACCCGCTGGCAGGTCGAGGCGCATCAGCGAGTCGACCGTCTTCGGCGTCGGGTCAAGAATGTCGATCAGCCGCTTGTGCGTGCGCATCTCAAAGTGCTCACGGCTGTCCTTGTACTTGTGCGGCGACCGGATCACGCAGTAGACGTTCTTCTCCGTCGGCAGCGGCACCGGTCCCGCGACCTGCGCACCAGTCCGCGTCACCGTCTCGACGATCTTTCGCGCCGAACTATCGATGATCTCGTGGTCGTAGGCCTTGAGCCGGATGCGGATCTTCTGTGCCGCCATGGTGGGCTTCGCCTGTCCTGTCTGTCTCGTCCGGCTCGCTGGCCCTGCAGGGTCCGTTCCTGGCCGGAGCTGCCGCCGGATGTACCGCTTGTTGACAAGTCTGTGCACCGCGCGAGCGGCGGGCGGAAAGGCCCCACAGGGCCCGCGGCCCGCCGCTCGCGGCGACTACTTGAGGATCTTGGTGACGCGACCGGCGCCAACGGTCCGGCCACCCTCACGGATGGCGAACCGCAGGCCCTCCTCCATGGCGATCGGCTGGATGAGCTCGACCGTCATCTCGGTGTTGTCGCCCGGCATGACCATTTCGGTGCCCTCAGGAAGGGTCACGACACCGGTCACGTCCGTGGTCCGGAAGTAGAACTGCGGACGGTAGTTGTTGAAGAACGGCGTGTGGCGGCCACCCTCGTCCTTGCTGAGGATGTAGACCTGCGCCTCGAAGTTGGTGTGCGGCATGATCGACTTCGGCTTGACAACGACCTGGCCGCGCTCGACGTCCTCGCGCTTCACCCCACGCAGGAGCAGACCGACGTTGTCACCGGCACGCCCCTCGTCGAGCAGCTTGCGGAACATCTCGACACCGGTGACGGTCGTCGTGGTGACATCCGGTCGGATACCGACGATCTCGACGGTCTCACTGACCTTGACAACGCCTCGCTCCACCCGACCGGTGACAACGGTGCCACGGCCGGTGATCGTGAAGACGTCCTCGATCGGCATGAGGAAGGGCTTGTCGATGTCGCGCTCGGGCTCCGGGATGGAGTCGTCGACAGCCTGCATGAGTTCCAGCAGCTTCGCGCCCCACTCCTTGTCGCCCTCAAGCGCCTTGAGCGCCGAGACGCGAACCACCGGCACGTCGTCACCCGGAAACTCGTACAAGCTCAGCAGCTCACGTACCTCGAGCTCGACGAGCTCGAGGATCTCCTCGTCGTCGACCATGTCGGCCTTGTTCAACGCCACGACGATGTAAGGCACGCCGACCTGGCGAGCGAGCAGCACGTGCTCCCTGGTCTGCGGCATCGGGCCGTCGGTGGCCGACACGACCAGGATCGCGCCGTCCATCTGGGCGGCACCCGTGATCATGTTTTTGATGTAGTCGGCGTGACCGGGGCAGTCAACGTGGGCGTAGTGCCGGTTGTCGGTCTGGTACTCGACGTGGGCGATCGAGATCGTGATGCCGCGGGCCTTCTCCTCCGGCGCCTTGTCGATCTGGTCGAACGGCGTGAAGGGGTTCAGCTCGGGGTGTGCGTCGTGCAGGACCTTGGTAATGGCCGCGGTCAGCGTGGTCTTGCCATGGTCGATGTGACCGATGGTACCGATGTTGACATGCGGCTTGTTCCGCTCGAACTTCTGCTTCGCCACGGGTGTCCCTCCAAGGACGGGTGGTGTCGTGCCGTGCTAATGATCGTGGTCGTGTCGGGCCTGGTGCGGCGCTGGTTAGGCCCCGCCCCGGCCACCCGTCACTCCCCGCGTGCTTTCGCGATGATTTCCTTGGCAACCCCCGCCGGGACCTCGGCGTAGGAGTCGAACTGCATCGAGTAGGAAGCCCGGCCGGATGTCTTCGACCGCAGGTCTCCGACGTAACCGAACATCTCCGACAGCGGGACGGTCGCCTTGACGATGCGCGCGCCGGCCCGCTCGTCCATGGCCTGGATCTGCCCACGCCGTGAGTTGAGGTCGCCGATCACGTCACCCATGTAGTCCTCAGGGGTGGTGACCTCGACCGCCATCATCGGCTCGAGCAGAACCGGGTCGGCCTTGCGGGCCGCCTCCTTGAAAGCCATCGAACCGGCGATCTTGAAAGCGAGCTCGGACGAGTCGACATCGTGGTACTGACCATCGGTCAGGGTGACCTTCACGTCGACGAGGGGGTAGCCGGCGAGGACACCGAACTCCATCGCCTCCTGGCAGCCAGCGTCGACGGACGGGATGTACTCGCGTGGGATGCGGCCACCGGTGACCTTGTTCGCGAACTCGTAACCACCGCCGTCACCGCCGGAAGGCTCGAGATCGATGATCACTCGGGCATACTGCCCCGAGCCACCGGTCTGCTTCTTGTGCGTGTAGTCGACCTTCTCGACCTTGCGGCGGATGGTCTCGCGGTAGGCGACCTGCGGCTTGCCGACGTTGGCGGTGACACCGAACTCGCGGCGCATCCGGTCGACGAGTACGTCCAAGTGCAGCTCGCCCATGCCCGCAATGATCGTCTGACCGGTCTCGTCGTCGGTCCGGACCTGGAAGGTCGGGTCCTCCTCGGCGAGGCGGCCGATAGCCGTACCCAGCTTCTGCTGGTCGGCTTTGGTCTTCGGCTCGATCGCGACGCTGATGACCGGGGCCGGGAAGGTCATCGACTCCAGGATGATCGGGCTGTTCGGGTCGCAGAGCGTGTCACCGGTGGTCGTGTTCTTCAGGCCGACCACCGCGACGATCTGGCCCGCGCCGACACCGTCGCGATCCTCGCGGTGGTTGGCGTGCATCTGCAGGATGCGACCGATCCGCTCCTTGCGGTCCTTGGTCGAGTTCAGCACCGGTGAGCCGGCGGTGAGCCGTCCCGAGTAGACCCGGATGTAGGTCAGCTTCCCGACGTACGGATCGGTCATGATCTTGAAGGCGAGCGCGGAGAAGGGCTCGCTCTCGTCCGGCCGGCGCGCGACCTCGTTCTCCTCGCGGCCCATCGCGTGGCCGATCGTGACACCGATGTCCAGCGGGCTCGGCAGGTAGTCCACGACGGCGTCGAGCATCGGCTGCACGCCCTTGTTCTTGAACGCCGAGCCGCACAGGACGGGATTCACCGAGCCGACCAGGGTCGCCCGGCGCAGTGCCGCCCGCAGCTGCTCCTCGCTCGGCTCCTCGCCCTCGAGATACAGCTCCATCAGGCTGTCGTCGTTCTCGGCGACGGTCTCGACGAGCTTGTCCCGCCACTCCTGCGCGGCCTCGGCGTGGTCACGCGGGATGTCGACGGTCTCGTAGGAGGCGCCCTTGTCCTCGGTGTGCCAGAGCAGGCCCTTCATGGCAACCAGGTCGATGACACCTTTGAAGTCGGCTTCGACACCCCACGGGAGCTGGATGACGGCCGGTGTCGCGGCGAGGCGGTCAACCATCATGTCCACGCAGCGGTGGAACTCAGCGCCGACCCGGTCCATCTTGTTGACGAACGCGATCCGCGGGACGTTGTAGCGGTCAGCCTGGCGCCAGACCGTCTCGCTCTGCGGCTCGACCCCGGCCACGGCGTCGAAGACCGCGACGGCGCCGTCGAGGACACGCAGCGAGCGTTCCACCTCGACCGTGAAGTCGACGTGCCCCGGGGTATCGATGATGTTGATGGTGTGGTCACGCCACATACAGGTGGTGGCAGCGGAGGTGATCGTGATCCCCCGCTCCTGCTCCTGCTCCATCCAGTCCATGGTGGCACCGCCATCATGGACTTCACCGATCTTGTAATTGACGCCGGTGTAGAAAAGGATCCGCTCGGTGGTCGTGGTCTTGCCCGCGTCAATGTGGGCCATGATCCCGATGTTGCGGGTCGAAGCCAGCGCGGCACGTACGTCAGCAGACATGTTAGTTACCAGCGGTAGTGGGCGAAGGCCTTGTTGGACTCCGCCATCTTGTGGGTGTCCTCGCGCCGCTTCACGCTCGCGCCGAGACCGTTACTCGCGTCGATCAGCTCGTTCATGAGGCGCTCGGTCATGGTCTTCTCACGCCGCTGCCGGGCGTAGCCCACCAGCCAGCGAAGCGCGAGGGTGGTGCTCCGGCTCGAGCGCACCTCGACCGGCACCTGGTAGGTGGCGCCGCCAACCCGGCGGCTGCGCACCTCCAGGGTCGGCTTGACGTTGTCGAGGGCACGCTTGAGCGTGACCACGGGGTCATTGCCGGTCTTCTCCCGGGCACCCTCGAGCGCGCCGTAGACGATCCGCTCGGCCAGCGACTTCTTGCCGCTCAGGAGAACCTTGTTGACCAGCGCTGTCACCAGCGGTGAGCCGTAGACCGGATCGACGACGACGGCGTGCTTGGGAGCCGGGCCCTTGCGTGGCATCAGGCCTTCTCCTTCTTCGCTCCGTACTTGCTGCGCGCCTGCTTGCGGTTGCGGACGCCCTGGGTGTCCAGCGTCCCGCGTACGATCTTGTAACGGACGCCCGGAAGGTCCTTCACCCGGCCGCCGCGGACCAGGACGATCGAGTGCTCCTGCAGGTTGTGCCCCACCCCGGGGATGTAGGCCGTGACCTCCATCCCGCTGTGGAGCCGGACGCGGGCGACCTTGCGAAGCGCCGAATTGGGCTTCTTGGGCGTGGTCGTGTAGACGCGGGTGCACACGCCACGACGCTGCGGGCTCCCCTTGAGTGCCGGGGTCTTGGTCTTCTCGACCTTGTCCTGCCGGCCCTTGCGGACCAACTGCTGGATCGTCGGCAACGCCGCTCCCGTTCCTCTTCCGTCCTGCCGGTACCTGCTGTTATGTCGGCTGCGTCCGACCCACGCGGTCGGGCGTGTCGCTCACTCTCGAAAAACCCCCGGGTAACCCGAGTGGTCTGCCGTGGAGGTGCGCCCGCCCACCTGACGTGGAGCCGGGCCGTCCGAAGTCGCCGCCGGCCCGGCAGGACGGGCCACGGCGCCAGTGGATGGCGCAAGACACAGGTCAAACCTGCAGCGCACAGCGCCGCAGGAACCGAGACTACAGAACCGGTAACGGGTATGTCGAATCGGGGTCACCGTGCCGCGACCGCGCCCGGCCCAGTCGGCCCAGTCGGCTCGGCCCAGTCGGCTCAGTCCAGTCGGCTCAGTCCAGTCGGCTTAGCGCGCCCGGCAACAGGGGACGCGGCGTCGCGGGGCCAGGACACGCACCTCGCCGCGTTGTCGTCGGTCGCCACCCAACACCTCCGGTGACTCCCTCCGCCGCCTCGCGATGCACGCACCCCAGCCCCGCTCCTTGATCCACGCCCCTATTGCCGGGCGCTCTTAGTCCGACAGCTTCCGCAGCTTGCAGACGAAAAAGCCCTCGAACTCCCCGCCCGGCAGGATCCGTCGTGCCCCGGCGAGCGCCGGATCAAACGCCTCCGAGCGCCAGCGGCGCAGGCCCGGCCGCCACGCGCCCGGCGCCCAGGCGTCGATGTCGACCTCGATCGGGCACACCTCAACGGGATGGTGGCGCAACAGATAGCTCAGCGGAGCTTCGTTCTCCTCCGGCCCGAACGTGCAGGTCGAGTAGACCAGGATGCCGCCAGGACGCAGCAGCCGGCAGGCCGCGACCAGCATCTTGCGCTGCAACCAGCCGTAGTTCCTCACCCGCTCCTCGTTCCAGTACCGCAGCGCGGCGGGGTCACGCAGGTCGACCAGGCCCTCTCCGGTGCACTGAGCGTCCAGCAGGACCCGGTCGAACCGGCCGGTGACGAACTTGTCCGCGTACTGGGCGGGGTGACAGGTGGCGGCGGCGAGCCGGACATGGAACTGCCGCGTCACCGCACGCAGCTTGTCCAGCCGGGGCTTGATGCCGTCGTTCGCCCACAGGCTCGCGTCGTTGCCGACAAGCGCGGCGATATGCGCCGTCTTCCCGCCGGGCGCCGCGCACAGGTCAATGATCGACTCTCCCGGTTCCGGCTCGAGGGCAAGCGCGGGCACAAGGCTGGAGATGTTCTGGATGTAGACATGGCCACCGGCGAAGAGCTCCGACGCCGACAGGACCCGCTTCTCGCCCCCGAGGAGGTAGCCGTCGGGACACCAGCCGAGCGGGTCAAGGGTGAGTCCGAGCTCGGCGATCGCCCGGTGGACCTCGGCGGCACCCAGCGGTGACAGCCGGTTGACCCGGACACCGGTGCGCCGGTCGAGACACAGCCGCGCGACAACCTCGGGCTCCGCCATGTCGAGGATTTCACTCAGCCGCCGCACGAACAGCGCCCGTTTCCGGCTTCCGCCGCCTCGCTCGCCCCCAGCCACCAGTGAGACACTACCCAAGCACGTCCAGCTGACGATGAATGCGGTCAATGCGGTTGATGCGGTGGACACCCAGCCGACTGGCGGCGGCGCGCGTCACAATCCGTGGCCACATTTTCCGGCGCCCGCGAAAATTGGTTGAGCCGTCGTGCTGACAAGCAAATCACCAACGATATCGAGGCCAAGGCCGCCGGCTACGTGTCACCTTCGAGACTAATTCCGGCACTAGGAACGGTGTGAGCCGAGTCATGATGTTGACTCCTTGCCCACTAATCCACGTCCCGATAACTTCAATTTTGTCACCGTCAGTTCGGATGACTACGATGGAGGAATCATGCCTACTTCTCTCCGGCATCTCGACCATAATCGAGAAATCACCCCGTCAAGCACTTTCGGGTTGATTATCGAGGTATCCGAGGACGTGGAGATTTCCGTTTTCAGCGCAGCTGAAGCTGTTGCCGGGACGGCCCTCGCATCGCTGGTCACCCGTACCCCGACAAACGGCGGCACCACCAGCCAGGAAGTGCTGAGCATCCGTACCGGTGAGGTGCGCGCAGCCGTGACGGAAATCGGCGGCGGCGACCGCGAGGCGGCGACCGCCGCCACCGATAACACGGACGACACCGATGACGCTGACGACGAGGCTGCCGGCTACCACGGCGGCAATCCTCCCGTCAGCACCCGCGCGAAAATTCAGCGCAGCGACGACTAAGCCCCGAACAAAAAATCAGGCAAACGGCTCACAAGATGACAACATCTCGCCAGCCGTCCGCCGGGACCAGCGAATGGCTCAGCCAACCGAGCCACCAGCGGACCTCGCTGACGGCAGTGCTGCTGAAGACATGCGCTATCGTCTCCTGGCTGTATGGGCGCCTGTTCGCCCGGCTTACCGGCAATCCTGACGCCGTTCGAATCGAACGTTTCATCAGGGACCAGAACAAAGCCGCTATAGCACACGCCGGGCTCGCCCTGCTCGGCGCGGCGGCACTGGCCGTGGCGCCGTTCGCAATCCGCGACCTCATTGACGAGTGGCTGCTACAGCTACAGACGCGCGGAATACTTCTCCCTGTCTTCCTCATGCTCGGCGCTTTTGTGCTCAGCGCCCTCGTAGCCACCCTGCAACATATACTGATCGGCTATCTCAGCGAACGGCTTGCTTTCCAGATCCGCCGCGACCTGCACGAGCACACGGTCGCTCTGCCGTTCCCTCGCTTCATGCGGACACGGCACGGGGATATTGTCACGCTCTTCACCATTGATACGGCCAAGGTACAGATCGCCGGCGCCGTCTGCCTGCCCGCCATCGCGACAATGGCAGTCGAGCTCCTCGCCGCCGGTGTGACCGCCTTTCTGCTGGAATGGCGGCTCGCGGTCGCGGTCGGCGCGATCGGTGCGATTCCACTCGTCCTGCTGCGATTGATTCGTGCGCGCATCCGGGAAATCAGCCGGGTGGAGGCCGAGCGACACACCCGGCTGGTCGATCACGTCATAGAGCTGGCTGGGACGGCTGGCGCGCTGCACCTGCGTGCGTTCCGCGCGCAGGGCGCCGGTCAGGAGGAGTTCGAACGGCTGGACGCGGCTATCGCGACAGCGGTCCGTACCCGGGTCCAGGTATTCGCCCGTCTACAGTTCATCTCCGCGGCCAGTGCAGTGCTGGCAACCATGACCGCGATCGGGTTCGGAGCGTGGCTCTCGCTGGAGCGGATAATGACGACCGGCACGTTCGTGGCGTTCCTCAGCGTGCTCTTCCTGGCCTTTCGCGCAATCGCCGGTTTTGCCGACCTGCGCACCCAGCTGTTTGATGGCGAATCCTCCCTCATCCGCATTCTGGCCTTCCTCGACATTCCGCTGGAGCGGCCTCGCGTGGCGAACCACAGTAACGTGAGACCGCTGACATCAGTTGATCGCCCGCGGCCACCGGAAGAAATCGTGTCGCAAGCCGAACCAGCGGTTTCAGATCCGGCCGGCATTCCCCGGCCGCCGGTGCACGGTGATCTCGTCCTGGCGAACGTCTCCTATTCTTACGCGCCTGACGTACCCGCGCCCGACTGGGCGGTCCGATCGGTGGATATCGTCGTGCGCAGAGGCGAGACGGTTGCCGTCGTCGGATTCAGCGGCGCGGGCAAGACCACGCTCTGTTACCTCGCGAGCGGGCTCCTGGCGCCCACTTCCGGGCGAGTGCTGCTAGGCGGGCGGGATATCCTTGAACTCACCGCCGAGCAGGCGCGAGCCGCGGTCGGATTCGTCTCCCAGGAAGCATTCATCCAACGCCGTACCATTGCCGAGAACCTCCGCTTCGGGAATCCCACCGCGACCGCGGACGAGCTCTGGGCGGCACTCGAGGCGACTGGTCTCGTCACCGTGGTCCGTTCCCTGCCGGACGGGATCCACACCCCGGTCGGCTGCGATGGATACGAGATCTCGGGTGGCGAACGGCAACGGCTGGCCATCGCTCGGGTCCTGGTCCAGAATCCACGGACGATCATCCTCGACGAGGCTACGTCGAACCTTGACGCACTGACTGAGGAAATGCTTCGGGTGTCGTTCGAACGTCTTCTCGCCGATCGCAGCTGCCTGCTCGTGGCCCATCGAATGACGATGACCACCGCCGCGGACCGTATCTACGTGATGGAAAAGGGCACCGTGGTGGAGGCCGGCCCGCACGACCGGCTGGTCAAAACCGGTGGAATCTACGCGCAGCTGGCCCGCGGCCAGCTGCGGCAGACAGCCAGGAGGGAGAACAACAACGGTATGTCCCGGACCGTCGGCTGACCTGGCTCGCCAGCGGCGTCCAGAATTCAGCACGGACCGCTGACACACCGAAGGCGCTGCCCGGATACCTCCAGGGAGGTATCCGGGCAGCGCCGTGTTTCCTGGGGATGCTCAGCCGTGGTGGCGTGTCCGGTGAAGACACGGCAGACAGGCCTGGAACTGTCAGACCGGCTTCGCGCCGATCCGGCGGGAGCCCCAGGCCACGCGATCGTGAACATTTTCGCGTGGCCTGGGCCCCAGGGCTCTCCCGCGGGACGGGCTATCGGTAGTCGCCCCCTGTGCTGCGGTAGTCAAAATCATCCAACGGCACAGCTTGACCGCTACCAGTACCGAACGCGCCGTACTCGACGGTCGCGCCGTCCTCATAGTTACCGCCCACCGAGTACATGGACGCCCGCGCCTCCTCGGTCGGCTCGACCCGAATGTTGCGGTATCGGGAGATGCCGGTACCCGCCGGGATGAGCTTGCCGATGATGACGTTCTCCTTCAGGCCGACCAGCGAGTCCGACCGGGCATTGATCGCGGCGTCGGTGAGCACTCGCGTCGTCTCCTGGAAGGAGGCCGCCGACAGCCAGGACTCGGTTGCAAGTGACGCCTTGGTGATGCCCATGAGAACCGGACGGGCCGATGCCGGCTGCCCACCGGACTCGACCACCCGGCGGTTCTCCTCCTCGAAGCGCGCCCGCTCGACCAGCTCACCGGGCAGGAGGGTGGTCTCACCCGACTCCAGCACGTTCACCCGCTTGAGCATCTGGCGGATGATGATCTCTATGTGCTTGTCGTGGATCGACACGCCCTGCGAGCGATAGACCTCCTGCACCTGGTCCACCAGGTGCAACTGCACCTGGCGCGGGCCGAGAATGCGCAGTACCTCGTGCGGGTCGACCGCGCCGTCGACGATCTTCTGGCCAACAGCGATGTGCTGGCCTTCCTCGACCTTCAGGCGCGAACGACGGGACACCGGGTAGGCGATCTCCTCGCCGCCGTCGTCGGGCACGATAACAATCTTGAGGGTCTTCTCGGTCTCCTCGATGCGCACCCGCCCGGCGACCTCGCTGATCGGGGCCTTGCCCTTGGGGGAACGGGCCTCGAAAAGCTCGACCACACGCGGTAGGCCCTGGGTGATGTCGTCACCGGTGGCGACACCACCGCTGTGGAAGGTACGCATGGTCAGCTGGGTGCCCGGCTCACCGATCGACTGAGCCGCGACGATACCCACGGCCTCACCGACGTCCACCAGCTTTCCGGTTGCCAGCGACCGGCCGTAACACTGTGCGCACACACCCATCCGGGCGACGCAGGTGAGCGCGGAGCGCACCTTCACCGATTCGATACCGGCTTCAATGATCTGGCCGATAACCACATCGCCGAGGTCGGTACCGGCGGGCACCACAACATCGCCGGCGGCGTTCACCGCGTCGGAGGCGAGTGTCCGCGCGTAGGCCGCGGTCTCGGCGTAACGGTCACGGACAAGCAGCCCGTCCGCTCCCTTGCGGGCGATACGGGTGCCGATGCCACGCTCGGTACCGCAGTCGTCCTCGCGGACGATGACGTCCTGGCTGACGTCAACCAGACGCCGGGTTAGATACCCTGAGTCAGCGGTCCGCAGCGCCGTGTCGGCTAGACCCTTACGAGCGCCGTGCGTGGAGATGAAGTACTCCACCACGCTCAGGCCCTCACGGAAGTTGGCCTTGATCGGACGCGGGATGATCTCACCCTTCGGGTTGGCGACCAGTCCGCGCATTCCGGCGAGCTGCCGGATCTGCATCATGTTTCCGGCGGCTCCGGAGTTGACCAGTACAGCGACCGGGTTGGTCAACGGGAAGTTGGCCTCCATCGCCTCGGCGACCTTGCCCGTCGCCTCGTTCCAGATCTGGACGAGTTCGCCGCGGCGCTCATCATCGGACAGGAAGCCCCGGTCGAACTGCTTCTGCACCCGCTCGGCCCGCTGCTCGTACTCGTCGAGGATCTGCTTCTTGTTCGGCGGCGCAACGACATCCTCGATGGCGACGGTCACACCGGACCGGGTGGCCCAGTAGAAACCGGCGCTCTTCAGGGCGTCCAGCGTCGCCGCCACCTGGATCTTCGGGTAGCGCTCGGCCAGGTCGTTGACGATCGCGGCCTGGGCCTTCTTGTTCATCATGTAGTTGAGGAACGGATACCCTTCCGGAAGCGCCTGGTTGAGCAGGCAACGACCGAAGGTGGTCTCCAGCGTGAACGGCTCACCGCTGACCCAGCCCGCTGGCGGCGTCCAGTCGCGCGGCGGGGTGGTGTCGCGAAGCCGGACCCTGATCTTCGCCTGCAGTTCGATCTCCCGCGCGTCAAAGGCCATCTGAGCCTCGGCCACGCTGGAGAACGCCCTGCCCTCGCCGACCCCGCCCTCGGCCATCCGGCTGAGGTGGAACACCCCGGTGACCATGTCGAGGCTCGGCATGGCCAGCGGACGCCCGGACGCCGGCGACAGGATGTTGTTGCTCGACAGCATCAGGATGCGCGCCTCGGCCTGCGCCTCCGCGGACAGCGGCAGGTGCACGGCCATCTGGTCACCGTCGAAGTCCGCGTTGAAGGCGGTGCAGACCAGCGGGTGGATCTGGATGGCCTTGCCTTCGACCAGCTGTGGCTCGAACGCCTGGATACCGAGGCGGTGCAGGGTCGGCGCACGGTTGAGCAGCACCGGGTGCTCGGTGATGACCTCTTCCAGCACGTCCCAGACCACCGGACGGGCTCGCTCCACCATCCGCTTGGCGGACTTGATGTTCTGTGCGTGGTTGAGGTCGACCAGCCGCTTCATCACGAACGGCTTGAACAACTCGAGCGCCATTTGCTTGGGCAGACCGCACTGATGCAGCTTCAGCTGCGGGCCGACGACGATGACGGAACGCCCGGAGTAGTCGACGCGCTTGCCGAGCAGGTTCTGCCGGAACCGCCCCTGCTTGCCCTTGAGCATGTCCGACAACGACTTGAGCGGGCGGTTACCCGGACCGGTGACCGGCCGGCCGCGGCGACCGTTGTCGAACAGCGCGTCGACGGCCTCCTGCAGCATCCGCTTCTCGTTGTTGACGATGATCTCAGGCGCGCCGAGGTCGAGCAGCCGCTTGAGCCGGTTGTTACGGTTGATCACCCGGCGGTAGAGGTCGTTCAGGTCGGACGTGGCGAACCGACCACCGTCGAGCTGCACCATCGGGCGCAGGTCCGGCGGAATGACCGGAACGCAGTCGAGCACCATCCCATTCGGGGAGTTGCGGGTGTTCAGGAACGCCGAGACCACCTTGAGACGCTTCAGCGCCCGGGCCTTCTTCTGGCCCTTGCCGCTGCGGATGGTCTCCCGCAGTGACTCGGCCTCCGCGGCCAGGTCGAAGTCAACGAGCCGGCGCTGTAGCGCCTCGGCTCCCATACCGCCTTCGAAGTACTGTCCGAAGCGGTCCCGCAGCTCACGGTAGAGCAGCTCATCAGGCTCAAGATCCTGAACTTTCATGCCCTTGAAGCGGTCGAACACCCGGCCCAGATCGTCGATCTTCCGCTGGACGCGGTCACGGATCTGGCGCATCTCGCGCTCAGCCGCCTCGCGGACCTTGCGCCGGGCGTCGCCCTTGGCGCCCTCGGCCTCCAGCTGCGCGAGATCCGCCTCAAGCTTCTTCTGCCGCGTCTCGACGTCGGCGTTCTTCTTGTCCTCGAGATGCTGCTTCTCGACGGAGATCCGTGCCTCGAGGGTGGGCAGGTCGCGGTGGCGCGCCTCGACGTCCACACTTGTGATCATATAAGCGGCGAAATAAATGACCTTTTCAAGGTCTTTCGGCGCGAGGTCGAGCAGATAGCCGAGCCGGCTCGGCACACCCTTGAAATACCAGATGTGGGTGACCGGCGCGGCCAGCTCAATGTGGCCCATCCGCTCACGGCGCACCTTCGCGCGAGTGACCTCGACACCGCAGCGCTCACAGATGATGCCCTTGAAGCGAACGCGCTTGTACTTGCCGCAGTAGCACTCCCAGTCCCGGGTCGGACCGAAGATTTTCTCGCAGAAAAGCCCGTCCTTTTCCGGCTTCAGGGTGCGGTAGTTGATTGTCTCCGGCTTCTTGACCTCACCGTGTGACCACTGGCGGATGTCGTCCGCCGTGGCGAGGCCGATGCGCAGCTCGTCGAAGAAGTTGACGTCGAGCACGTGTCTTCTCTCTCTGCCGTCTGGCTGCCCCCATCGCCGGCGGGCATTGCGAGTAATGGCGGCGACGGGGGGCTTCTGCCGTCAGTTATTCCAAGGTCGGCGGGGACGCCGAGAAACGATCAGCGCGTCCGGAGCACCCGGCGGCCGTGACGTGAGCCCGTGGCCACCGGCCACGAGTCACGACCACCCATAGATCCATTCGCACTCACGATCGGCGACCACTGGGCTCCCTGGGGCCCCGGGCGTGCGGCGGAACATGACCGCACTCCCGTCGGCCCGCTAGTCGTCAGACCTCCTCAACGCTGCTCGGCTCCCGCCGGGACAGATCGATACCGAGCTCCTCCGCGGCACGGAAGACATCCTCATCGGTGTCACGCATCTCAATGGAGACGCCGTCGCTGGACAGAACCTCCACGTTCAGGCACAGCGACTGCATTTCCTTGATAAGGACCTTGAAGGACTCCGGAATGCCTGGTTCGGGGATGTTCTCGCCCTTGACGATGGCCTCGTAGACCTTGACGCGGCCGAGGACGTCGTCGGACTTGATGGTCAGCAGCTCCTGGAGCGCGTAGGCGGCGCCGTACGCCTCAAGCGCCCACACCTCCATCTCACCGAAGCGCTGTCCACCGAACTGCGCCTTACCGCCCAGCGGCTGCTGGGTGATCATCGAGTAGGGACCGGTCGTCCGGGCGTGAATCTTGTCGTCGACCAGATGC